>SKKS01000044.1 GCA_007123625.1 Paracoccaceae bacterium | reverse complement strand
GATGGTGGGGATCAACGTGCCGATCCCGGTGCCGCTGGCCTATCACACCTTTGGCGGGTGGAAGAAGTCGGGCTTTGGCGACCTCAACCAGCACGGGCCCGACAGCTTCAGGTTCTATACCCGGACCAAGACCGTCACCGCGCGCTGGCCGAGCGGGATCAAGGAAGGGTCGGCCTTCAATTTCAAGGCCATGGACTGACCGGTAAAGTGTTCGGCGTACAGGCGGCGCGGCGGGTCTGACCGGTGCTCCCGCCCGGCGCGGACGTATCGAGGATACGTCCGCGCCCGTTGGGCCGGGCGCCGCGGGCAAGCCCGCGGCGGTGGGGGGCTTTCAGCCCCCCGCGTCCCGTTCCGGGCCGCTCCCCCCGGAGGATATTTTTGCACAGGTGAGGGCAGGCTGGCGGGTGCGATGCTCGCCGACGCCATGCCTTTGCATTGTCCACAGGTGCCAAAGCCAAATAGCACCGGCGCGCGACCGTTTGTCCCACTGGATGGACCGGGCGCCCCTGCGCGCGTATCGACCCCGGCTCAGTTCCCGAACACGCCGCCAAGGATGCCGCGGATGGTATCTTCGATAGCACCGCCAAGGCCGCTGCGGTCGCCGGGTTGCGTTTGTGCCTGCGGCGTGCCCGGATCGGGCTGCCAGGGTTCATCCCAGCCCTGCGGGTCCGTGCCCGAGACCGGCGCTTCCCACTGCGGGGCCTGGGGTTCGTCCATGGGCAGCGGGCGCGGGCTCAGGCCACGGTGCACGCGGGTCATGGTTTCCGCCCAGATGGTCGCAGGCAGGCCCCCACCCGTCACTCCGGTCAGGGGCGAGTTGTCATCATACCCCATCCACACGCCGGTCACGTATTCGGCGGTAAAGCCGATGAACCAGGCATCGCGTGCGGCCTGGGTGGTCCCGGTCTTGCCCGCCACGTCCCAGCCCTGCAGCCGGGCGCGCCCGCCGGTGCCGGAGTCGATCACCTGGTGCATCATCCAGGTCAGGCTGCGTGCCGAGGTTTCGGAGATCACCCGGTCGCCGATACCGCCCGCGCGCCCCATCAGCGGCTCTGTCTCGCCCAGCAGGCGCAGGTCGGTCAGGCCGTAGGGGCGCACTGCGGAGCCGCCATTCAAAATGCCGGCATAGGCAGCGGTCATGTCCAGAAGCGTTGATTCCGAGCTTCCAAGCGCCAGCGCAGGGCCGTCGGCCAGTTCGCTGCGGATGCCGAAGTTGTTGGCGACATTGCGCACCTGTTCGCGGCCCATCGCTTCGGAAATCCGCACGGCGGGAATGTTGAGCGAATGGGCCAGTGCATCGGTCAGCGTGACCATGCCGCGGAATTCGTTGGTATAGTTACGCGGCGTCCACGGCCCTGATCCGGGTATGTTCAGGGTCAGCGGCGCATCTTCGACGATGTCGAAGGGTTCAAAGCCGTTCTCGAGGGCTGCGGCATAGACGAAGGGCTTGAACGCCGATCCGGTCTGGCGCTGCGCCTGCGTGGCGCGGTTGAAGCCACTGACGACATTCTCGCGCCCGCCCACGACGGCGCGCACCGCACCATCGGCGGACATGACCACAATTGCGGCTTCGGCTTCGGACCCGGCGCGGACGCGGTTTTCGAACACATCGCGCAGGGCGTCTTCGGCGGCGGCCTGAATGCGCGGGTCAAAGGTGGTGCGCATCAGCACGTCTTCGGTCGTGTCGCGGGTCAGCCACGCGGGCGCCGCCGACATCAGCCAGTCCGCGAAATAGCCGCCCTGACGCTGCTGGGCGCTGCTTGACAGGGTTGCGGGATGCGCGCGGGCCTCTGCGATCTCGTATTCGGTCAGATAGCCCTGCTCAGCCATCAGTGTGATCACGACATTGGCCCGCGCCTGTGCCCGCGCAAGGTTGCGGGTCGGCGCGTAAAAGGAGGGCGCGACCAGAAGGCCCGCCAGCATGGCGGCCTCAGGGGCGGTGACTTCGTTCGCGGAGCGGCCGAAGTAACGCTGTGCCGCAGCTTCGAACCCGCGCGCGCCTGCGCCCAAGAAAGCCCGGTTCATGTAGATGGTAAGGATTTCGTCCTTGGAGAATTTCCATTCCAGCGCAAGGGCGTAGGGCACTTCCTGCAGCTTGCGCCAGACGGTACCGCGCCGGCATTCGGCCTCGTATGCGGCTTCGGACGCCCAGTCGGCCGGAACATAGGGCAGGCCGAGGCATAGCAGCTTGGCCACCTGTTGTGTGATGGTGGAGCCGCCCGCGCCCGAAAATGCGCCGCGCCCGGCGGCCATGTTCGACCGGATCGCCCCGGCGATTCCACGCGGCGACACCCCGAAATGCTTGTAGAAGCGCCGATCCTCGACGGCAATTATGGCGTTGCGCAGGGCGGGCGAGACGGTGTCGGCGGTTATTGTGCCGCCGAAGCTTTCTCCGCGCCAGGCGAACACCTGTCCGTCGACATCCATCATGGTGACGGATCCGCGCGCACGCCCGTCCAGCAGGTCTTCGAGCGGGGGCAGGGTGGAGTGGTAGTAGAAGGTCGCCAACCCCAGAATGCCCGCGACAACGGCCCCCAACCGCCAGGTCACGCCCCAGACGATCCGCCAGACAAGCCGCACGACCCCGCGCACGAAGCGGGTCACGATGTTCCCGCCACCGGCGCCCCCCTTGCGTCCGTTCGCGCGAGGTTTCGCGCCGCGCCTGCCCGAGGTCTTTGACTTGTGCGCGGCTGCCTGTTTGCCTGTGGCGCGTTGCGCCACGAGTGGGCTGCGCCGTTGCCCGCGTTGCGTCATGTCCTGCCGAGTCCTGCCTGCGTGATCGATGGTGCCGGACGCGCCCGGCAGAATGCTGCTGCTATATATGTTTCTTGTCCGGTGACAGTATCTCAAGCGCCATTGCCTGTCGACACCGGCCGCATTCACAACCGCTGCACTGTCACAATGTTGCAGGGCTTCCAGAAGGCGACGGTCAGTCCCGGGCCGGTGGTGCGTTGATTCGCGTCGCATATATGCTTAAAAAATAGGCTTAAATATCAATTAGTGCAAATAATGTGCAACAATGGTGTGAGCGCCGCCCTCATCAGCGTTGTTGGCGTTGCCCCCGCCCTGCCTGCGGCGCTGAATACTGCCGGTGCGACCCACGAGGTCCAGCTGAAACAGAAGGGGAAACACGTGAAATTCATCATCGCCACGATCAAGCCGTTCAAGCTCGAGGAGGTGCGCGAGGCGCTCACCGCCCTGGGCGTGCGCGGCATGATGGTTACCGAGATAAAGGGCTTCGGTGCGCAGTCGGGTCACACAGAGATCTATCGCGGCGCCGAGTATGCGGTGAACTTCGTTCCGAAGGTCAAGCTCGAGATCGGCGTGGCCGACAGCATGGCCGACGAAGTTGTCGAAACCATCCGCAAGACAGCAGCCACCGGCAAGATCGGTGACGGCAAGATCTTCGTGCTGGACCTGGCGAAGGCCATGCGCGTGCGCACCGGCGAAACCGATGACGATGCGCTGTGAACGCGGCGCGGCTCACTGACACAACAGACAAGGACTCTCATCAGATGAAACTGAAAAGATACCTTC
>SKKS01000374.1 GCA_007123625.1 Paracoccaceae bacterium | reverse complement strand
CGCAGGCGGCACGGTGATCCATTTCGGCATGCCCGTGGACCCCGGCAATCTGTTGTTCATCGGACGGCTGGGCACCCGCACGGTCATCGGCCTTCCGGGATGCGCGCGTTCGCCCGCGCTCAACGGCGCCGACTGGGTGCTGGAGCGGGTGATCTGCGGCGCGCCGATGGGCGCCGAGGAGATCATGGAAATGGGTGTAGGCGGATTGCTCAAGGAAATCCCGACCCGCCCGCGCCCGCGCACCCGCAAGGGTCCGACCTGAGACACCGGGCGATCCGGTGCGTCGAAGCGCCCTGCCCGGTGTGGCACAGGTGCGTGCCAGTTGACGCAAGAGTGCACGTGGCCTTCTGAGGTTGGCGCGAGCGAAGGGTTGGGCGGCTTTGCGGACGGCGACGACCTTGACGAAACCAGACTTGATCATTTTCCATATCGAACACTCCATTCTCGAAGGTGGTCGTTATGACAAGGGCAACAATCTCGACAGTATCACCCGCGCACCACGCTGCGGTCGGCAGGGAGATTGAAAGAAGATTGCTGCTTTCGCTCGCAAAACTGAACGTTCAATCAACGAACACAACTGTTGTGATGACGGCGGAATCCGACGATGGCCAACTGATCGGCGGTGTGCTCGGGTCCACTTCGTATGGTTGGTTTCTGGTGAAAGTTCTGTGGGTGAGCGAAGATCATCGAAACGCTGGTATTGGCAGAAATCTAATGGTGTCAGCCGAAGAGCAAGCCAGAGAGACGGGCTGTCACAGCGCGTGGCTCGATACGTCCAATCCACACGCCAGAGATTTCTATCTTCGGCTTGGATACTCCGACTTCGGTTGTCTGGAGAACGGCTCGAACCATGAACCTGTTGAGCATCATAGATGGTTCATGCAGAAGAAGTTATAGCATACTGGAAAGGATCACCGAAGGGCTGCAAAAGACTCTGAACTGCCATCGGGAAGCTCGAAGCTGCCTCCCCACGCTTACGCCCCACCACGCCGCCCTGTCACGTGGCATACCCTAGCGGAATGCGGCGCAGGGATCGGGGCGATCAGTCGGAGCAGTCACGATCCACAGGTCGAAGGGTTGGTCGCCTTGCGGCGGCCCGCCGTTGGGGTCGGCTTCAAGTTGTCCAAGCGCGAGCACCGACACATCGGGCGCCGCGCGGGCCAGCTTCATCGGCACGCCCTGATCGGTGCGGGCATGGCCCGTGCCGGTGATGACCGCGACCGGCCCGCCGGTGGCGTCGAGCGCTTCCAGCGCGGCGCGGGCAAGCATTGCATCGCGCAACCGCTGGATGGCGACCATGCCCGGCAACAGCGCGTCTGGCAGCATGTCGCAATGCGCCGTGGCCTGCAGCGCCTCGCGTGTTTGCTGGGCGTCGTCGGGGAGGGGCAGGTCAAGGCCGAAGCGTGTGGCATCGGTGCCGAAACTGTCGGCCAGCGGGCGCTCCATGGCTGCGCGGGCCTGGTCGCGGGGCAGGGCGGCGCCACGGATCACGGCCTTGGGCGCGGCGTCGAAGATGGGGAAATACATGGCGAAATCGGGCCAGCCCGCAGCCTCCCATTCCAGCGCGGCGGCCAGGGTTTCCGGGTCCGAGCGGTTCTTGGAGGTGACGCGCGCGGCCTGTTCCGGGGTCAGCATCTCGAACACCAGCGCCGCAGGCTCCAGCGCGGCCACGGCGCGGGCCTGGTGGGTGTGGTGGTGCGGATTGTCATGCACCTCGCCCAGCAGATAGATTTCGGCGGGCGGCAGTGTGTCCAGATCGTCGGGGTGGATTTCCGACGCGGCCAGGGCCAATGGGGCGAGGACGGACAGCCCGGCAAGCGCGACAGCCCGGCGCAGGCCGCGCGCCGATTGAGCGTGCGATTCAGTAGTCGATCTGCGTACCGTCATAGTTTTCGAAACATCCGCTGTGGCCCACATCCAGTGCCGCGAACCGGGCACGCAGCCCTGCCACCGCGCGGTCGGTTCCGATATCCGCCAGCGCGCCGCCCATGTCGGTGCGCACCCAGCCGGGGTGATAGATCCCCACGGCAATGCCTTCGTCGCGCAGGTCGGTGGCCAGATTGCGGCCCAGGTTCAGCACTGCTGCCTTGGACGCGCGATAGACATAGGACCCGCCCCAGGCGCGGGTGCTCGACCCCATGGCCGACCCGATGATCGCCACCCGCGCCCCCGAGTCCAGCAGCGGACGCAGGGTCTGCACGGTCAGGAACACGCCCGCCACATTCACCGCGAAGCACTGCGCCCATAACTCGGGCGTCAATGCCTCGGGCGGCAGGCCCTTGTCAGGGTAGACACCGGCGTTGCAAATCAGAAAGCCGATCCGCCGGTCGCCCAGTCGTTCGGCCAGCGCGTTCATGCTGGCGGAGTCGGTCACATCCGCCTGCTGCCAGTCGATCCCGCCGGTGGCTTCCATCGGGCCGCGACAGGTTCCGATCACCGGGATGCGGTCGCGCGCATAGCTTTCGGCAAGCGCGCGACCGATGCCGCGGCTGGCCCCCGTTATCAGCACATGATCCATGCCGTTTTCCATCTGGACAGTCCTGCACGAGGATCAGAAATCGACGGCGATACCCTTCTTTTCCCAGTCGCCGAATCGTACCGGGTCCGGTCCCTTGCGCCCACCCAGTTCGCGCGCGGGGGGCTGTGTGCGGGCGGCTTCGGCCTCGGCCATGCGGCGGCGTTCAGCGGCTTCGGCCAGCGCGCGCTGCGCAGCGGCCGGAAGGTCGCGACGTGGCGGTTCGTCTGGTTGCGCAGCGGTGGGAAGATCGGCGCGATCGGTATCGGACATGCTGCATGTTCCTTGTCGGTGCCTTTGGTGTGTTATAGGGCTGCCCACGCCGGGGGACAACCTGACCGGCGAAAATCGAGCCTCAGCCATGCCCCAAGGCCCTCGCCCCGCCCGTGCAAGAACCGCACCGCCCGATCCGCGGGCCGGGGCGCTGATGCTGCTGCGCGCGGTGCTGGGCCAAGGCCACACCCTGGCCGAGGCCCGTGCCACCGCAAGCACGGACTTCACCCGCCTTGACCCGCCCGGACAGGCCCGCGCGCTCCGGCTGGCGCTGGCCACGCTGCGGCATCTTGACCGGGCCGACGCGGCGCTGGCCCCGCATCTGCGCAAGGCCCCGCCCGAGCCGGTGCGCACGCTGCTGCGGCTGGCGGTGACTGAGCGGATGGTCTTCGACGCGCCCGCGCATGGCGTGGTCAATGCCGCCGTGTCGATGGCCCGCGCCAGCCGCAAGGGCGCCGCGCTGGCGGGGCTGGTGAACGCGGTGTTGCGCAAGGCTACCGACATGCCCGCCGCCGCGTGGGAGGCCCTGCCGCCGCAGCGGATGCCGGGCTGGCTGCGGGCGCCGATGACTGCCGCATGGGGTGCCGATGCGGTGGCGGCAATCGAAGCCGCGCATGTGCAGGGCGCCCCGCTGGACCTGTCATTGCGTGACGCCACGCAAAGCGCCCGATGGGCACAGGATCTGGGGGCCGAGGTGCTGCCGACCGGCAGCCTGCGGCTGCCTGCGGGCGCGCCGGGTGCCGTGAGCGCGCTGCAGGGTTACGACAGCGGGGCGTGGTGGGTACAGGATGCCGCCGCTGCGCTGCCGGCGCGGCTTCTGGGGGTGCGGCGCGGGGAACGGGTGCTGGACCTGTGCGCCGCACCGGGGGGAAAGACGCTGCAGCTTGCCGCGGCGGGCGCGCAGGTGACCGCGCTCGATATCTCGGACGCGCGCATGGGGCGGCTGCGCGCCAATCTGGCCCGGACCGGACTGGCGGCCAAGGTGGTGGTGGCCGATGCGCTGGACTGGCACGCGCCCGCGCCGTTCGATGCGATCCTGCTCGATGCGCCCTGTTCGGCCAGCGGCACCATCAGGCGCCACCCCGACATGCCTCACGCCCGGACCGCGGTCGATCTGGACGCCCTTGCTGCGTTGCAGGCGCGGCTGCTGGACCGGGTACTGGACCCCAGCGCGGGGGTGCTGCGCCCAGGGGGGCGCGTAGTCTACTGCACCTGTTCGCTGCTGCCCGCCGAAGGCGAGGCGCAAATCGCCGCTGCCTTGTGCCGCCACCCCGGCGCGCGGCTGGCCGACCTCTTGTTGCCGGGCGCCGATCCGGCATGGCGCGCGGATGGCGGGGGGTGGCGAACCCGGCCCGACTTCTGGCAGGGCAAGGGCGGGCTGGACGGGTTCTTCATGGCGGCGCTGGAAACCTGAGCACTGATCATGGCCCGGATGCGACAGTTTGCGCCTGATGGCAGCCTGCGCGCCCGCGCACGGGTGACACGCCCGGCGCTGCGGCCTAGACTCGGTCATTGACGCGCGGCGGTTTTGGAAGCTGTGGTTCTGGAAACGGGGGTATGGGCCTTTGGGCCGCGTGATTTGGATTTGAGCGATGGATTGCGCATGAATTTCCCTGCATCCCTGTGCATTGCGCGGCACGGCCCGTGCCGCTGGCCTCCTGCTGCGGAGCATCGCGCATGATCCTGCCCGAGTCCCCCGCCTCCGGTCGTACCCGGTTCATGAACAAGCTGGCGGCATGGGTGACCGCGCGCGGACTCAGGGCGCAGGGCTTCGTGTCGCAGCCCGTGCCGCGCGGGATCGGGATGCAGGCGCGCGGACGGCAGGTGCTGGCGGGTAATTTCGTCATCGCCGGCCATGTCGTCGAGGCCCCGGGACAATCGCCATGGGACATCAAGGCGCCCGATCCGGCGGTGACAGCGGGCCTGCAGGGCTTCGAATGGCTGGAGCATCTGGCCGCGCTGGGTGACCGCGCCGCGCGCGAGACCGCACAAGGCTGGACCGCGCAATGGATCGCGCGCCACGGCGGCGGCTCTGGTCCGGGATGGACCCCGGCGCTGGCGGGACAGCGGTTGCGGCGCTGGATAAGCCATGCACTGTTCCTGCTTTCGGGCGATCCGCCCGGCGGGTCCGAGCCGCTGTTTCGTGCGCTGGCGCATCACGCCGCCTTTGTCGCCCGGCGCTGGCAGGCCGCGCCCGAGGGGCTGCCCCGGATCGAGGCGCTTTGCGGCCTTCTGCTCGCGGCGCTGTCGCTTGAAGGGATGGAGGGGCATCTGCCGCAGGCCCGGTCGGGGCTGGCGCGCGCCTGTCGTTCGCTCTCCGATACGAACGGAACCATTCCGTCGCGCAACCCCGAGGAACTGCTGCAGATCCTGCAACTTCTGGTCTGGGCAGCCGAGGCGCTGGAAGGGGCGGGGCGCATGGTCGAACAGGCGCTGGTCGAAGGTATCGAAAGCGCCGCCATTACCCTGCGCACCCTGCGCCACAAGGATGGCGCGCTGCCCAGGTTCCACGGCGGCGACAGCGGCGATCCGGGGCGGCTGGACCGGGCGCTTGGGCTGGCCGGAAATGTCGTGTCGGCGCGGGACGGGCGGGCGATGGGCTACGGGCGGCTGCAGGGCGGGCGCACCAGCGTGATCGTCGATGCCGCGCCGCCGCCGATGGGTGCAGGGTCCGAAGGGGCGCATGCCTCGACACTTGCGTTCGAACTGACATCGCACCGGCGCGCGGTGATCGTCAGCTGCGGCGCCGGCGCGCCCTTCGGTGCGGACTGGGAACGCGCAGGGCGGGCCACCGCATCGCATTCCACGCTGGCGCTTGATGGTCTGTCATCGGCACGCATGGGCCCCACTGCGCAGGGGCCCGCGCCGTTGCACGATGGCCCCGCGCATGTCGGCGTCGAACGCGAGACCGAGCCCAGCCACAGCGCGTTTTTGCTCAGCCATGACGGATACCTTGCCAGCCACGGGCTGACCCATCTGCGGCGGCTTGATCTCAGCCGCGACGGCCGCGCGCTGTTGGGCGAGGATACGCTGGCCGCGCTGTCCCCCGCCGAGCGGCGCGTTTTCGACCGGGTCATGGCGCGTGGTGCGGGCACGGGGGTCGGCTATGCGATCCGCTTTCACCTGCACCCCGAGGCGGAAGCTACGCTTGACTTGAATGCCTCGGCGGTGTCGGTCACCTTGCGCAGCGGCGAGGTCTGGGTCCTGCGGCAGGAAGGCGCAGCGCAGATGACGCTGGAGCCTTCGGTTTATTTCGAACCTGGACGGCTGCGGCCGCGTGCCACGGTGCAGATCGTCTTGTCAGGGCGCGCGCAGGGCTATACGAGCCAGATTGTCTGGAGTGTGACCAAGGCGCAGGACACCCCGCTGGCGCTGCGTGACATCGGGCGCGAAGACCCGCTGGCGCTGCCGGACCTGTAACCGCTGCGAAGGAGCCCCCATGCCCGACCCCGTCCTGATCCGCCGCGCGCTGATTTCGGTATCCGACAAGGCCGGACTGGTCGATCTGGGCCAGGCGCTGGCCGGACACGGGATCGAGTTGCTGTCCACCGGGGGCACCGCCGCGACCCTGCGGGATGCCGGGCTGCGCGTGCGCGACGTGTCCGAGGTGACGGGATTTCCGGAAATGATGGATGGCCGGGTCAAGACCCTGCATCCGATGGTACATGGCGGGTTGCTGGCGCTTCGCGACAATCCCGGCCACGCGGCGGCGATGGAGGTGCACGGGATCGCGCCCATCGACCTTCTGGTGGTCAACCTCTATCCGTTCGAGGCCACCGTCACGCGCGGCGCAAGCCCCGAGGAAACGATCGAGAACATCGACATCGGTGGCCCGGCCATGTTGCGCGCGGCGGCCAAGAACCACGCCCATGTGGCGGTGGTGACCGACCCCGAAGATTATGGCGCCCTGCTAGACGAACTCGGCGCGACCGGCGGGGCAACCGGCCTGGCATTTCGGCAGCGGTTGGCGCAGACGGTCTATGAACGTACCGCCGCCTATGACGCGGCCGTTTCGGGCTGGATGGCGCAGCACTTCGGCAATGCGCCGCGGCGGCAGGTGTTCGGCGGGCGGCGCGCGCAGAGCCTGCGCTATGGCGAGAACCCGCACCAGAGCGCGGCCTTTCTTGTCAGCGACACCACCCGCCCCGGCGTCGCCACCGCGCAACAATGGCAGGGCAAGGAGCTGTCGTACAACAACCTCAACGACACCGACGCCGCGTTCGAGCTGGTAGCCGAATTCGACCCCACTGTGCCTGCTTGCGCGATCATCAAGCACGCCAACCCTTGCGGCGTGGCCACCGGCGCGACCCTGGCCGAAGCCTATGCCCGCGCCTTTGACTGCGACCGGACCAGCGCCTTTGGCGGGATCGTCGCGCTGAACCAGGTGCTGGACGGGCCGACCGCCGAACGGATCGTCGAGATTTTCACCGAAGTCGTGATCGCTCCCGGCGCCGATGACGCCGCCCGCGCGGTCTTTGCCGCAAAGAAGAACCTGCGCCTGCTGACCACCGATGCGCTGCCGGACCCGGCCGCGCCGGGGCAGATGATCAAGCAGGTGTCGGGCGGGTTCCTGGTGCAGGGCCGCGACAATGGCGTGATCGGCGCGGCGGACCTGAAGGTGGTCACGCAGCGTGCGCCGACGGATGCGGAACTTGCCGACCTGCTGTTCGCGTGGAAGGTGGCGAAGCATGTGAAATCCAACGCCATCGTCTATGCGAAGGACGGCGCCACCGTGGGGATCGGTGCCGGACAGATGAGCCGCGTGGACAGCACCCGCATTGCCGCGCGCAAGGCACAGGACATGGCCGATGCGCTGGGCCTGCCTGCCACCCCGGCGGCGGGGTCGGTCGTGGCGTCGGATGCGTTCTTTCCCTTTGCGGACGGGCTGTTGGCAGCGGCCGAGGCCGGCGCGCGCGCCATCATTCAGCCCGGCGGGTCCATGCGCGACGACGACGTGATCGCCGCCGCAGATGCGGCGGGGCTGGCGATGGTGTTCACCGGCCAACGCCATTTCCGGCACTGAGATGCGGTTGCTGATCGGCACCTTCGTTGTCACCCTGCTGGCGGATCAGGCCAGCAAATGGGCGGTGATCGAGCGCATGGCGCTGCCGCAGCGCCTGTATGTCGAGGTGTTTCCGCCGTACCTGAACTTCACCATGGCGTGGAACACCGGCATCAACTTCGGCCTGTTCGGGGGCGGGTCCGACGCGATGCGCTGGGTGCTGATCGCGCTGGCCGCCGCCATCTGCGGGTGGGTGCTGGCCTGGGCCTGGCGCGAGCGCGACAATGCCATGACCCAGGTTGCGGCGGGGCTGCTGGTGGGGGGCGCGCTGGGAAATGTGATTGACCGGCTGCGCTATGGCGCGGTGGCGGACTTCATCAACATGAGCTGCTGCGGGATCAACAACCCCTATGCGTTCAACATCGCCGATGTGGCGATCTTTGCCGGCGCTGGGTTGCTGATCGTCTTTGCCGGACGCAAGAAGACCCCCTGACGTCCAAGAACACCCCGTGACGACTGGCGGAAGATCGGTTAAACAGACTTTCGAAACGGCAGGAAGGGGCAGGCACATGCAGCGCGCGAGGGCGGTTCTGGGGGCGACGGCAGTGGCGGTTCTGGCGCTGGCCGGATGCGGCGGCTCCGACGAGCCGCGCCTGATGCACGCCGCCGGGGAAACCCGCAGCCCGGACGAGTTCTCGATCGTGCCGACCCGGCCTCTGGAAATGCCCGACCGGATGGATGCCCTGCCCGACCCAACGCCCGGCGGGACCAACCGCGCCGACCCGCAGCCACGTGCCGACATCGCCGTGGCGCTGGGTGGATCGCGTGCGGCGGCGCTGTCCTCGGCGGTGCCCGCTGCCGATGGCGCATTGGTGTCGCGCGCGGGGCGCTTCGGCACCAGCGCGGGCATCCGCGACCAGCTCGCGGCCGAGGATCTGGAATTCCGCCGCGCCAATCGCGGGCGTTTGCTGGAGCGGATGTTTGCAGTCAATGTCTATCACCAGAATTACCGGGTGATGGCGCTTGACCGGTATGCGGAGCTTGAACGCTGGCGCGCCCGCGGTGTGCAGACCCCGGGCGCACCGCCCGACCCGCGCGACTGATCCGGAAGAACAAGCATTTGATCGGACAGTTGGCGCACTGACAGCGCGTCTGGGGGGGCGTTTCATGCGTTGTCCGCGCGCTTTGCACGGCCACCCAGCCGGAACCCGATCCAGACCGCCGCGATCCAGACCGCGACCGAACCCAGCCCGTAGGCGACCGCCAGCGCCAAGCGCCCGGACTCAAGCAGGACCAGCAGTTCCAGGCTGAACAGCGAAAACGTGGTGAACCCCCCGCAGAATCCGGTCAGAAGAAACGGGCGCCAGGCTGAGGGCAGCTGGCTGGCTGCCAGCCAGCCGATGGCAAGCGCGCCCAGCACATTGGCCGGGGCCGCGCCGAACAGGAACGCCTGATCCAGGACCGACAGTGTGGCGATGCTCAGCACGTAGCGCAGCGCGGCGCCCAACGCCCCGCCTGCGCCGATGGCCAGGAAATCGCGCAGCATTGCCTTATCCCCCCACCACATGCACGAACCCCGCGCCCATTGCCGCCGCCAGCGGACACATCAGCAACGAGCCCAGCGCATTCACCGCCGCCGCCCGTACCGCGCCCGCGCGCCACAAATCGAGCGTCTGAAGCGCGAAGCTCGACACGGTCGTGTAGCCGCCCAGAAGTCCGATGGCAAAGACCTCCCACGCGGTGACTTCCCAGCCGTGGGCGGCATTGAAAACGCCGACCTGCATCAGAAACAGCGCGAAGCCCGCGCCGATCAGGAACCCGCCCGAAACATTCACCACGAAGGTTCCCCAGGCAGGGTGGCCATGCCGGTTGACCAGCCCGGACACAGCGGCCCGCGCCATGCTGCCAAGGCCGCCGCCCAGCGCGATCAACATGAAGGTGACTACCGAGAAGTCCATGCCTCAGCCATAACGCGGTCGTTTGCCGATGCAAGTTTGCTGCGCGGAAGGCTGGAGTTGAAGCGCCCGCTCGGCGGACCCTCCCACCCACCCATGTCCCCCTAGCGGGCGCCGTCCGGGCCGCGACAAGCGCGCGCCCCGGACGGGCCGACACGAAGGCCTGCGCGCGTTACCGTGCCGGACGGAGCAAGGCCTGCGCGGCCTCCAGATCGCCCGGCCCCGCGCCATGGCCCGCGCCGGGGTGCACGCGCAGGTCTACGCTGGCGCCCAGCCCCTGGAGCACTCGCGCGCTGTCTTCAAGGCGGGCGCGGGGAATATGCGGGTCGCGGTCATGGCAGGCCATGAGCACCGGCACCTCGTCCAGCCGGGAGGTGTAGTCCAGCTGCTTGCCCGCATACCCGTAAAGCGCCGGGTCCGACGCGCCAACGTCATCGGCGGTGCCGACCAGCCCGCCCGAGAGCGCGATCACCGCGTGCCACCGTCCGCCGCGTCGCGCGGCGTATTCCAGCGCCAGACACGCCCCTTGCGAAAACCCGGCCAGTGCGATCCGGTCCTGCGCCAGCCCTTCGGCCTGCAGTGCGGCAACCGCGCGCTCCAGCGCGTCGAGCGCCGAGTCCAGCCAAGGCTGAAGCTGTGCCATCGGCGCCAGAAAGCTGACCGGCCACCAGCTGTTGCCCGCTGCCTCGGGGGCGATCATGGCGGTGCCTTCGGGTGCGATCGCCTGCCCCAGCCCGAGGATGTCGCGCGCCGAGGCACCGCGCCCATGCGCAAGCACCAGCCCCAGACCAGGCGCTCCGGCACCAAGCCGGATCTGCGGCGCGGCGGCGTGGGGGCCGTTCATCCGGGCACCTTGAAGGGCGGCAGCACGCGTTCGATCTGCGCGCGTCGCGGCTCGTATTGCGGAGGCAGCTTGAGCGCGGTGCCCAACGCGTCGGGGGCCTCGTCGATGGCGAAGCCCGGCGGATCGGTCGCCACCTCGAACAGCACACCGCCCGGTTCACGGAAGTAGATGGCGTTGAAATACTGCCGGTCGATACGCGGCGTCACGTCCATGCCAAGGCCGATCAGCCGTTCGCGCAGGTCGTCCTGATGGGCATCGTCGCGCGCCCGGAACGCGATGTGATGGATCGTTCCGGCACCGGGAATGCTGCGCTCGGTCGCATCGGCGCGCCAGAGGTCGATGATCCGGCCCGGCCCCGTGCCCGGCAGTTCCATGCGCAGCCGCTCACCGCCTGCGCTGCGCTCGGTTCCGGCCTCGGCATAGCCGAAGCCGTCGGCCAGCAGCCGTGCGGTCGGTTCCGGATCGTTCAACCACAGCGTGGCCGAGTGAAAGGCGCCGGGCGTGTTGTCGGCATCCGCGTCGGCGACCAGCTCCACCGCCAGCCCGTCCGGATCGGACAGCCGCAGCACCTTTGCGCCGAAACGCTCGGTGAGTGTCCCTTTCAGCCGCCCGGCGAAGCTGTCGAACGTATCGGGGGCCACGCCATAGCCAAAGGCCGAGGTCATGCCGGGCCCCGCATGCCCGCGCCGGGCGCCAATAAAGGGAAAAAACGTCAGGATCGACCCCGGCGTGGCGTCGTGATCACCATAATACAGGTGCCAGACATCGGGAGCGTCGAAGTTGACCGTTTTCTTGACCAGCCGCTGGCCCAGATCGCGGACATAGAAATCGACATTCGGTTGGGGCGGCCCCGAAATCGCGGTGATATGGTGAAGTCCGGTGATGGGTGTCGGGTCGGTGGTGGGCATGCTTGCCTCCTGCAAAGGGAATCGCGCTTCTGCGCGTGCTGATCCCAATCTAGGCGCGCGCCATGTGTTCATAAATGCGAAGTTGCGCAGGCTTCTTGTGCATGGGTGCACGTCTGCTTGTGCGCTCTGGCCGGGGACCCGGGCGCGCGCTAGAACCTAAGCATGCGTGAGCGCCCTGACCCCGTTGATCCGAACGCGCCTGCCTTGCGGGTCGACGCGCTTGTAAAGAGCTTCGCCACCGGCGAAGGGCCGTTGCGGGTGCTGGACGATGTCTCGCTCGGGCTGGAACGTGGGCAGAGCATGGCGCTGACCGGCGAATCGGGCAGCGGCAAGAGCACGCTTCTGCACATCTGCGCCGGGCTGGAACCTGCCGACAGCGGCACGGTCGAGATCGCGGGCCGACCCATGACCGGCACCGACGACGCAGGGCGCGCCGCCTTGCGCCGGGGCGGTGTCGGTCTGGTTTTCCAACAGTTCAACCTGATCCCCTCGCTGAACGTCGGCAGCAATCTGGCGTTCCAGGCGCGGCTGGCCGGGCGGCATGATCCCGCGTTCGTGGCCAGGCTGGCCGAACGGCTGGGGATTGCGGATTTGCTGCGCCGCCACCCTGAGCAACTTTCGGGCGGGCAGCAGCAGCGGGTGGCGGTGGGCCGGTGCCTGGCCGCGCGCCCGGCGCTGGTACTGGCGGATGAACCCACCGGCAATCTGGACGAGGTCACGGGCGATGCGGTGCTGGACCTGCTTCTGGAAACCACCGCCGAAACGGGCGCGGCGCTTCTGCTGGTCACGCATTCGCCCCGGCTGGCGGCGCGATGCGGGGCGCGGGCGCACCTGCGCGCCGGGCGGCTGGTGGCGCCATGAGCGCGGTCGCGCTGGGTGCACTTCTGTCGCACTGGCGACGCAATCCACTGCAGCTGGCCATGTTGCTGATGGGGCTGGCGCTGGCCACGGCGCTGTGGTCCGGTGTGCAGGCGCTCAACGCCGAGGCGCGCGCCTCCTATGCCCGCGCTGCCGGGTTCCTGGGCGGGGCCGAGCTTGCGCTGCTGGAACACCCGCGCGGTTGGGTGGATCAGGGCGATTATGTCGCGCTGCGGCGCGCGGGGTGGCAGGTCTCGCCGGTGCTGGAGGGGCGCGCCGATCTGGGCGGGGCGCGGGTCACGCTGACGGGGATCGACCCCCTGACCGCGCCGCCCGCGTCGGTGGCCACAGGGCCTGCGCTGGCCGGTGGCGACCTGGCCGCGTTCTTCGGCACGCCGGG
>SKKS01000403.1 GCA_007123625.1 Paracoccaceae bacterium | reverse complement strand
GGAGCAACCGGGCCGGGCGCGCCGAGCGTTTGCGGAAGGTTTGAGCGCCTGTGTGCCAGCGTCCGTGCGCGGGTCTCAGCCCGGTCCGTGGTCGTGGCGCGCGGCGCGCAGCATGAGCACCAGCGCCGCCGTCGCGCACCCAGCCGTGCCCAGCACCGCCGGCAGGGGCGTTCCGTCATAGGCCAGGCTGAGCGGAACCGCGATGGCCACCGCCAGCACCGTCTGCAGAAACCCGATCACCGCTGCCCCGATCCCCGCCATGTGCCCAAGCGGCTGCATCGCCAGAGCATTGAGGTTGCCCATGGTCAGCCCGAGCGAGAAGAAGACCATGGCCAGAAAGCCCAGCACCAGCGCGAAATCCCACGGTGCGGGCAGTCCCAGAACCACCAGCCCGGCCACCGGCAGCGCCACCGCGGCCTGCACCGCAAAGGTCGTGGTCGCGATCCGGCGCATGCCCAGGTGCATGACCAGCCGCGCGTTCAGCAGGTTCGAGCTTCCCGCCACCAGCGCAAGCCCGGCGAACCAGAACGGGAAACTGGCCTCGCGGTCGAAGACATCGGCGAAGATCAGCGACGCCCCCGACAGCCAGGTGAACATCGACCCGAAGGCGCAAGCCATGACCAGCGTATAGAGCCGCACCGCCGGGTTACCGAGGATTTCGACCAGCGCGGCGGCAAGAAGGGCGGGGCGCAGCGGGCGGCGGGCCTCGGGGGGGAGGGTCTCGGGCTGGCGCAGGCCCAGCCAGAGGCTGGAGACCAACCCGAACACGACGAAGGCAAGAAAGATCGCGCGCCAGTCGAAGGCCCAGATGATCGCCGCCCCGATCGAGGGTGCCACGGCGGGCACAAAGATGAAAAGTGTCATCACGATCGACATGACCCGCGCCATGGTGCGCCCCTCGTAGAGGTCGCGCACCATCGCCAGCGCCACCACCCGCGGCGCCGCGGCACCCAGGCCCTGGACGAAGCGCGCGGCCAGCAGCCCTTCGATGGTTTCGGCGCGCGCGCCTGCCAGCGCCCCCAGCACGAACAGCCCCAGCCCCCAGACCAGCACCGACTTGCGCCCCAGCGCATCCGAGAGCGGACCGCAGATCAGCGTGCCCAGCCCCATGCCAAGCACGAAGACCGTCACCACCAGTTGCACCTGCGACAGCGCATCGGGGGCGAGTTCGGCACCGATGCGCGGGAGCGCGGGCAGCATGGCGTCGATGGAGAAGGCGATGGTCGAAAACAGCATCGCCATCAGGGCCACGAATTCCCGAAAGCCGATGCGGCGGGGATCGGCGGGCGGCTCGGCGTGTTGGGTGGCGGGCGTATCGGTCATGCGGCGGCATCCGGGCGCGGGTGGCGCAGGGGGGGCTGTCTGCCCCCCGACGCCCGTTCCGGGCGCCTCCCCCCGAGAGTATTTCCGGCAAGACGAAGGCGCAGGCGGTCGCTCATTGCGTGTCCGCCGCGGTCAGCTGGTCGATGAGGTGTTGCCAGAAGGCGGTGTCCTGGGCGCCGGGGATGGCCAGTTCGTCTGCGACGACGAAGAAGGGCACACCGGTGATGCCGCGCGCGCGGGCGTTGCGGTCGGCGGTGCGGATGGTGTCGACGTCGGCATCGGTCGCCAGCACGCGCGCAGCCAGCTTGCGGTCCATGCCTGCCTCGGCGGCGAGGTCGGCCAGCACGTCCGACGCGCCGATGTCGCGCCCTTCGCGGAAATAGGCACGGAACAGGGCCGACACCATGGCGCCCTGCCGCCCCTCTATCCCGGCCCAGTGGATCAGGCGGTGCGCGTTGCGGGTGTTCGGGGTGCGTGCGATGGCCGCAAGGTCGAGGGCAAGGCCCTCGGCCTCGGCGCGGGCGATGACGGGGCGATAGGCGTCGAGCACCCCTTGGGTATCGCCGAACTTGAGCGCCAGATACGCGTGGCGGTCCATGCCCGTGTCCGGCATGTCGGGGTTGAGCTGGAACGGGTGCCAGGCAATGACAAAAGGGTGCGCGGGGCGGCTTTCAAGGGCACGGTCGAGCGCGGTCTTGCCGATCAGGCACCAGGGGCAGACGGGGTCCGACCAGATATCAAGCGGGATCATGCGCGCGCTCCCACTCCTGCCGCAGCACGCGGCGCAGGAGCTTGTTGTTGGTCCCGCGCGGCAGGGTCGCGCGGTGGATGAAAAGGCGTGGCTGCTTGTAGCGCGCAAGCCGCGCGGCGGCGTGCTCCTGCAGCGCGGTCTCGGGCAGCGGTGCGGAGGCGGTGTAGAACGCCGCAATCACGGTGGTGCCGGGTTTCACGCTGATTTCAGTCGCGGCGCATTCGTCGATGGCGGGGTGGGTGGCAAGCGCTGCCTCGATCTCGAGCGGGGAGACCCGGAAGCCCCCGGCGTTGAGCATGTCGTCGTCGCGGCCCAGATAGGTGATGGCGCCGTCCGGGGCCATGACCGCCATGTCGCCGGTCACGAACCACTCGCCCCGGAACCGCGCCGCTGTCGCCCCGGACGCGCGCCAGTAGCCCAGCATCAGCCCCGGATCGCTGCGGTGGACCGCCAGCACGCCGGGGGTGCCACGGGGAACGGGCTGGCCGGTGGTGTCCAGCACAGCGATGGTGCGGCCGGGCTGTGCATAACCGATGGCGCCCGGGGGCGCTGGGCGGTCGGGCGCAGCCGAGACATAGGTGGAGCATTCGGACATGCCCAGCGCTTCGTAAACCGGGGTGCCGGTGGCGGCGGTCCAGGCGTCGCGCGTGGTCTCGGGCAGTTTCTCGCCTGCCGAAAGGCCATGGCGCAGGCGGGGTAGTTCGAGCCGCGTGCCCGGTGCAAGAAGCCGACGGAACACTCCCGGGGCGGCGGCGAAGATCGTTGCATCGAAGCGGCGCAGCAGAAGCGGCAGCGCCGCGCCGGGTTCGGGGATCAGCGCGGTGGCGCCGATGGTCCAGGGGTCCATCAGCCCGGTACCCAGCGTATAGGTCCAGTTGAAGGCGCCGGCGTGGAGCATCCGGTCGTCGGGGGTCAGCCCGTACCAGCCGTCCCACATCATGCGCCGCGCATGGAGGGCGCGGTGGGCGTGGACCACCGCCTGCGGCCCCCCCGAGGAGCCGGAGGTATAGACCATGTACCCTGGCCGGTCGGGCGCGCCCATGTGCCAGTCGCATGGCGTGCCCGCATACATGGCGTGCAGGCGGGGCAGGTCCAGCACCGGGGCGGGGTGGCGGGGCAGGGCGATGCCGTCGCCCGCCACCACCAGGGCAGGCTCCAGGGTGGCGGCCATGTTTGTGACCTCGGGCACGGTCAGCTGCGCCGAGGTGGGCACAGGCACCAGCCCGGCGGCGATGGCGCCCAGGAATGCGATGGGAAAGTCCACGCTGTTGCCCAGCCGCAGAAGCACCCGGTCGCCCGGAGCCAGCCCCAGCGCCAGCAGCCCGGTGCCGGTGCCGCGCACCGCGTTGGTCAGGCGCGCGTAGCTCCAGCGCTCGGCGCCCGTGGCGCGCAGGACCTGCAGCGCGATCTTGGTCGGCGTGCGCGCCCCGGCGGCCAGCACGTCGCGCGCCATGTTGCAGGGCGCGGGCGGGGGGG
>SKKS01000383.1 GCA_007123625.1 Paracoccaceae bacterium | reverse complement strand
GAAAAATGTCCATGGTTCCCATTGAATTCATCGGGTTTTCCAGGGTCTGTGGACAAGCTCTTCACGCATCTACAAGCGTGCCGTCAGCCTTCGGGTGCGTAACCCGCGTCCGGATAGGCGCGCAGCACGTCATGGACCAGTTCCTTCATCCAGGCGGCGGTTTCCGGCGCGGGCGCGGCAGCCGACCCCGGCCCATCCGGCACGTCGCGCGGATCGCGCCCATAGATCACGGCGAAATGCGCCAGCGCGATCAGATAGGCGCCATGATCGTTCAGGTGGATGGTGTCGCTGAACAGGTCCTCGATCCGCGCAATGCCGGGCGCCTGACCCTCGCTGATGGAATCATGGACGGCGGCCATGATCAGGGGGCCAGGAATGACCCGCATCGGCGGGGCGGTGTCCGGGCGCCCGGCGTTCACGTGGTCGGCAATGGATTGCCAGTTCTCCATCTCGCGCGGGAGTCGTTCGCGAAACGTCAGGTGCCCGTCCGGGTCGTTCCACGGGTTTTCGAACCCCGGGCCGCTGTCGATATCCACCCAGGTCGCGTACAGGATGGTCTCGGCACCCGCGCCACCCGAGCCTTCCGTGAGCGCGTGAGTGTACCAACGCAGTGCGACATTGGGGCTGTCATGCCACTGGATCGTGCCCGAAAGCGGCGCGCGTTCGGTGATGACCAACACATCATAATCGGCAATCGCAAGCCGCGCATCGACCATGTATTCGTTGCGATGGTCCCAGCGCCAGTCCATCGGGCTGCCCGGCACTGTCGAACGGGCCATTGCCCCACCGCGCGCCGCCTGGCCGCCTGCGCGCGCCACCATCGTTTCGAGCACCGGCACGATCGGATCGGTCAACGAATGGCCGGACTGGATGACACGGGCGGAAAAAGGTTTCGGCGCCGCCGTTTGTCCGTGCGCCACGCTACCCATGCCGCACAGCGACACGGCTGCAACGCCTTGCAGTAGCGCGCGACGGCTGATCGCGGGCGCGCCCCGCCTGTGCGCGGCCCCTGAACACACGGAAAACAACGCACCGGTCATCGGAAATCACCCTATTGCAGCTTCATTTCATGCGGACCACCGGCGGCGTGCGCAGTCAACCTTTTCCGCATCCGCGCCCCGACCGTATGCTCAGGCAAGGCGCAAATCGCTCAGAGTTCGGCCATGACCGCGTCGGAAACCTCGAAATTCGCGGTGACGGACTGCACGTCGTCATCGTCTTCCAGCGCTTCGATCAGCTTGAACAGCTTCTGCGCGCCTTCAAGGTCCAGCTCGGTTGTGGTTTGCGGACGCCAGACAAGCCGTGTGCTCTCGGATTCGCCCAGCTGCTGCTCCAGCGCGGTAGACACTGCGTTCAGGTCCCCCGCCGCGCACCAGATCACATGCCCGTCGTCCGAGCTTTCGACGTCCTCGGCCCCGGCCTCGATCGCGGCCATGAGCACGGCTTCCGCATCTCCCACCGCCGCCGGATAGACCACCTGCCCCATCCGGTCGAACATGAAGCCGACCGATCCGGTCTCGCCCAGGTTGCCGCCGTGCTTGCCGAAGGTCGACCGCACGTTCGACGCCGTGCGGTTGCGGTTGTCAGTCATCGCCTCGACAATCACTGCAACGCCGCCAGGGCCATAGCCTTCGTAGCGGATTTCCTCGTAGTTCTCGGCGTCGCCGCCCTGCGATTTCTTGATGGCGCGTTCGATGTTGTCCTTGGGCATCGAATTCGACTTGGCCTCCTTGATGGCCAGGCGCAGGCGCGGATTCTTGTCGGGATCAGGGTCGCCCATCTTGGCGGCGACGGTGATTTCCTTGGAGAAACGCGAGAAGAGTTTTGCGCGGACCGCATCCTGTCGCCCCTTGCGGTGCTGGATGTTGGCCCATTTGGAATGGCCTGCCATAGGGTCTCCGGGTCTGTTTCTGGTGTCTGCATCTCGGGGCCGCGCGCGGCGGGATCGGGGATTTCTATAAGGCAGCGCACGGTGCGGGGGCAAGGCAAAGCGGCGCCAGTCGTCCATCCGGTCCCGCTGCAACGAAAAACCGCGCCCGGGAGGGCGCGGCGAAACACTTCGCAGCCAGCGGGCAGGACCCCGCACTCCGGCCCGCAATCAGGCCGCGCGCGAGACCAGAACCTCGGTCACCTGCTTCTGGGCGACCGCTTCGTCGCCGCCGCTGACGGCCGCAACCTCGCGGGTCAGGCGCTCCAGCGCGGCTTCGTAAAGCTGACGCTCGGAATAGGACTGCTCGCGCTGGTCATCGTTGCGGTGCAGGTCGCGCACCACTTCGGCGATGGCAAGGAGATCGCCCGAATTGATCTTCTGCTCATACTCCTGGGCACGGCGCGACCACATGGCACGCTTTACCCGCGCCTTTCCGCGCAGGGTCGCCAGTGCCTTGTCCACCACATCGGGCGAGGACAGCGACCGCATGCCCACGTCGGCAGCCTTGTTCGTCGGGACCCGCAGGGTCATCTTGTCCTTCTCGAACGAGATCACGAACAGTTCCAGCTTAAGTCCGGCAATTTCCTGCTCTTCGATCGACAGAATTTGTCCGACACCGTGCGCAGGATAGACAACAAAATCATTGGGCCGGAATTCGGCTTTCTTGGCTTTCGACATACTTGGTTCCCCCAGGGTCCCTATGGCGCGCAAAACATTCTTCCGAGGAAGGCATTTCCTCGAAAGAAAAGAATTTCAGCGTCAAAAAACAGCGGCGAGACGAGCAGTTCTGCCGATGCCGGGACAGGTTGCGTTACAGAGTGACGATTCTATAACACAAAAAGCGTGCGAATCAAAGCGATGTGGTGCATCGCCGCTGCGCAGCGCAAGGGTTACGCTGCGTCAATCATACGCTGATCATCCGCCTTCTCCCGGCGCTTCGGAAAAGTACTTGTCCATCTTGCCGGATTCGCCGTCGCGGTCTTCCGCGTCGGGCAGCGGGTCCTTCTTGGTGATGATGACCGGCCACATTTCCGAATACTTGCGATTGAACTCGACCCAGGGGTCCATGTCCGGTTCGGTGTCCGGACGGATCGCATCGGCGGGGCATTCGGGTTCACACACGCCGCAATCGATGCATTCGTCCGGATGGATGACCAGCATGTTCTCGCCTTCGTAGAAGCAGTCCACCGGACAAACCTCGACGCAGTCGGTGTATTTACAGGCGATGCAGTTGTCGGTCACCACATAAGTCATGTCGCACGTCCCAAGGTTTCGATCCTTGGGGAGGTAATCAAGACCGGCGGATCAATCAAGCGCATCGCGACGGGCTGCGTCGAAAACTCGCCGCGCGCGCTTTTCAGGCCGCCCGCCCGGGGCGATCACGGGAGCAGACGGATCGCGCGGGGGCGGCGGCGGTGACAGGTCCTCGTACAACGCGCGGGCCTCGGGGGCGGGGCCGCGGCGGCTGCCCAGCCCCAGAACCCGCGCCACACACACCCGCGCGCCGATGGCGAATGTCAGCACATCGCCAGACGTCACCGAAGTCGCGGGCTTGGTGACCCGCGCGCCGTTGATCCGCACCCCCTGCCCCACCACCGCCCGCGCCGCCAAGCTGCGCGT
>SKKS01000375.1 GCA_007123625.1 Paracoccaceae bacterium | reverse complement strand
GCATGCGTGGCACGGGCGCGACAGATCGGTCGACACCGGAGGCAGCCCACTCCGCGCACCCGCACCCCACCGCGCGCGCCAGCGCGCGCCCGGCCCAAGTCCCGCAGGTGCGCTGCGCAAGCAGCGCGCCGGACGGGACGCGGGAGCACCCCCCAAACCAGCTTCCCTGCGGCAAAGCAGACGTCCTCCGGACCGCAGCACACCGCCCCGCCCGCGCGGGGATTTGAGCAACCGCCCCGCTCCCATCGGCTTGACACGCCGCCCCGCCCCGCCCATGAAGCGCCGGACCGCGCCCGAAGGGGCAGCACGCGGCGCCTCAGGACACAGTCAGGACAGCACCCATGGCAAGCATCGACGGCAACAAGGATGGTATCTGGGAGTCCGTCAAGACGATCATCTATGCGCTGTTGATCGCCGGCATCTTCCGCACCCTGTTCTTCCAGCCCTTCTGGATCCCCTCGGGTTCCATGAAGCAAACCCTGCTGATCGGCGATTTCCTGTTCGTGAACAAGATGGCCTATGGCTACTCGCGGTGGTCCTGCCCGTTCGGCGTCTGCCCCATCACCGGGCGCATCTTCGGGTCCGAGCCCGAGCACGGTGATATCGTGGTCTTCCGCCACCCCGGCACCGGGGCCGACTACATCAAGCGGGTGGTCGGCCTGCCCGGCGACCGGGTGCAGATGCGCGACGGCACGCTCTGGCTCAACGACGCCGAGGTACCCCAGTCTCCCGACGGGGTCTTCGTGGAAACCTATGAACGCCAGGGCAGCATGCGCCAGTTTCCCCGCTGCGAAAACGCCCCCGTCGGCCAGGGCGGCGCATGTGAGAAGTCGCGTTTCATCGAAACTCTTCCCAATGGCGTGTCGTACCCGGTGCTCAACATTTCCGACAACAGCCCCGGCGACAACACGCCAGCCTTCACCGTCCCCGAGGGGCATTTCTTCTTCATGGGTGACAACCGCGACAATTCGCTCGACAGCCGCGCGCCGCGCAACGTGGGCGGCGTCGGCATGGTGCCCTTCGACCACCTGATCGGGCGCGCCCGGCATGTGGTGTTCTCGTCAGCAGGCACGTCGATGCTGTATTTCTGGACCTGGCGGAGCGATCGCTTCTTCGAGAGGCTGCAGTGAGGCTTGCGGCCGAACACGCCGCGCTCTGCGACCGGATCGGGCACCGCTTTGCCCGTCCCGACCTTCTGCGCGAGGCACTGACCCATGCCTCGACCGCAACGCCCATGCGCCCGGACAACCAGCGGCTGGAATTCCTGGGCGACCGGGTGCTGGGCCTCGTGATCGCCGAGGCATTGCACGGCGCAGATGCGCAGGCCCGCGAAGGCACGCTGGCGCGGCGCTACAACGCCCTTGTGCGCAAGGAAACCTGCGCCGATGTGGCTCGCGCTGTCGATCTGGGCGCGGCGCTGCGGCTCGGGCGGTCCGAAATGCTCTCGGGCGGGCGTCGCAAGGAAGCGATCCTTGCCGACGCGCTTGAGGCGGTGATCGCCGCCGTCTATCTGGATGCGGGCTTCGATGCCGCCCGTGCGCTGGTGCTGCGGCTTTGGGCCGCGCGGATCGCGCTCGGCGACGACGACACCCGCGACCCCAAGACCGCGCTGCAGGAATGGGCGCAGGCGCGTGGTCAGGCCCCGCCTGTCTATGCCGAAACCGCACGCGACGGACCCGATCACGCCCCCCTGTTCACGGTCGAGGTGCGCATCGACTCCGGCGAGTCCGCCAGCGCGCAGGCCGGATCGAAGCGGCAGGCGGAGCAATCGGCAGCGGCCATGCTTCTGGAAAGGATGCAGACAGCCAATGACTGACACCCCCCAACCACCCGCCGCCTCCGCCCCAACCCGCGCCGGCTTCGTGGCCCTGATCGGCGAGCCGAACGCCGGCAAGTCGACGCTGCTGAACCGCATGGTCGGCGCCAAGGTTTCGATCGTCACCCACAAGGTGCAGACCACCCGCACCCGCATTCGCGGCGTCGCCATGGAAGGGACGGCACAGATCGTGTTCGTGGACACGCCCGGCCTGTTCCGCCCGCGCAGGCGGCTGGACCGCGCCATGGTCGCCGCCGCCTGGGGCGGGGCCGCTGACGCCGATGTCGTGGTGCTGCTGGTCGAGGCGCACCGCGGTCTGACCGACGGGGTGCGCGCCATCCTCGATGCGCTTACCGAACGGGTCGCGCCGGGCCAGACCGTTGCGCTGGCCATCAACAAGATCGACCGTGTTAAGGCCGAGGTGCTGCTGGCGCTCAGCCAGAAACTGAACGACGCCTACCCCTTCGCGCGCACCTTCATGATCTCTGCCGAACGCGGCCACGGGGTCGCGGACCTGCGCCTCTGGCTGGCCGAAACGCTGCCGCAGGGCCCCTGGCTCTACCCCGAGGATCAGATCGCCGACCTGCCGCTGCGCATGATCGCTGCCGAGATGACGCGCGAGAAACTGACCCTGCGCCTGCACGAGGAACTGCCCTATCAGCTGACCGTCGAAACCGAAAGCTGGCAGGACCGCGACGACGGGTCGGTGCGCATCGACCAGGTGGTGTATGTCGCCCGCGACGGCCACAAGGGGATCGTGCTTGGCCACAAGGGCGAAACCATCAAGGCCATCGGCCAGGCCGCCCGCGCCGAGATCGCGGCCTTTCTGGACCGCACCGTGCATCTGTTCCTGCAGGTCAAGGTGCGCGAGAACTGGCAGGACGAGGCCGAGCGCTACACCGAAATGGGGCTGGATTTCCGCGACGGCAACGTATGAGCGCACGTCTGGCAAGCCACATCTGGGTTGCGGCCTATCTGCGGCGCCTGCAAATCGCGGGACTCCCCGCCTATGTCATCACGCGCGGCGACGCGACCGCGGGCGCGGTGCTGGTGAAACTGGCGCAGATGAACGGGACCGCGCGCGCCTTCATGCGTGGCTTCGACCTGGAACGCGACGGACAGGTCTGGCAGGCACTCGTCGAAGGCCGCGAACCTGATGTGGACGCTGCAATCGCCCGGCAACGCAGCTTCGACCCCGATCTGTGGGTGATCGAGGTCGAGGATGCGCGCGGCCGCCACATGCTGGATGAACCCGGCCTGGATTGACTCCGCCGACCGCGCGCGGCAGCATCGGTGCAACCTGTCACCACCCATCTTCCGAGTGCCCCCGTGTACCTGCCCGAGCACTTCGCCGAACCCGATCCGCAGGCGGTGCGCGCCCTGATCGCCGCCGCGCCGCTGGCCTGCGTGGTGGCCCAGACCCAAGACGGGCTGCTGGCCAATCACATCCCGCTGTTGCATGGGCGCGACGGCGCGCTGATCGGCCATGTGGCGCTGGCCAATGACATGCACCGGCTGGTCGCGGACGGGACGAAGGTGCTGGCAATCTTTCACGGGCCGGATGCCTATGTCTCGCCCAACAGCTACCCGACCAAGGCGGAACACCACCGCCATGTACCGACCTGGAACTACCAGGTGGTGCATGTGCACGGGATGATCCGTTTCCAGCATGATACGCACGCCAAACGCGCGGCGGTCGGATTGCTGACCTCGCACCTTGAACGCCAGCGCAACG
>SKKS01000307.1 GCA_007123625.1 Paracoccaceae bacterium | reverse complement strand
GTGGCGGCGGTGCTCAACCACGGCGCGGGCGACATTCTGGAAGTACGGCAGCCCGGCGCGGATTCGCTGTTGCTGCCCTTTACCCGCGCCTGCGTGCCGACCGTCGATCTGGGCGCGGGGAGGATCGTGGCCGACCCGCCGGAAGCGGTCGAGTGATGCTGACGCGTCGGCACGGCGTGCTTGCGGGTGGCGCGGCCCTGTATCTGGGGGCGACGGCCACCGGCTGGGCATTGGAGGGGAGGACCGGCTGGGCCACGATCTGGACCCTGATGACCCTCTGGACCGTGGTGATGCGCCCGCCCGAGAACTGGTCCGGGCCGGGTCTGCCGGGGTTGCTGCGCTTTGTGGCCGCGCTGGCTGTGCTGGCGGCCCTCGCCGCCGCAGTCTGGGGGCTGGGACGGCTTGTCGCCATGTACCTTGCGCCGCCACCGATCTGGTTCGGCCCCGGACTGGCGCTTGCCGGGCTGGCGCTTGCGCGCGCGGTCTGGAGCCCGGCGCGGCAAGCGGAATTCGATGCGCTGCTGAACGAAACCCTCGCCGAACTTTCGACTGTCGCCGCCCAGGGCGCGCAAGATCTGGACCATGATCCGGCGTACCTTGCCGCAATCGCCGCCGCATTAGAGGATCTGCCACACGATCCACGCGATCCAGGGATGATCTCTGCGGTCCTGCACGGACCCGGCGCGGCGCTCAGGCCGCTGGATCTGTCGGCGCTGCTTTTCAGGCGCGCAAGGGCCGAAGGCGCCGCGCCGCGCGATCGTGCGGCGCTGGTGCTTGGCGTAACCGAACTGCGGGTCGCGCGGGCCGCGCTGGGCCAGGAGGATCTCGCCTATGCCTTCAACTTCCTGCGCACAGCCGACGACCCCCGGGCGCTGGCGCTTTTCACCGCGCGTTGCGCGGCATTGCTGGCGGACCACCCCGCATCCTGGCGTGACATGCCGTCCGCGTTGTCATTGCTGCGCACAGCCCGCCGCAGCCGCGATCCGGTGCTGGCCGAAGACTGCTGCCAACTTGCCCGCCGGGTTCGGGCGCTGAGGTTCGGCCATGGCTAGACCTGCCAGCGCCCGTGTCCCGCAGTCATCGCGCGGGACCGTTCCGCATGCATGGCCAGACCTTCGCTTGCGACCTGCAGACCCGCAAACCACAAGGAACCCCCAATGAACGTTCGACTGCGCATGCGCCTGACCACTCTTCTGGGCAGCATCCTGCTGGTCACGCCCTTTGCATCGGGGCTAGGCGGGTTCGATCCGGTGATGTGGATCGTATTCTGGGCGGTTTTCGCGCTGTGGTTTCTTGGCGTCCAGGCGCCGGGCGGCGAAACGCCGATGCCTCTGGCTGCCGCGCTGGTGGCACAGGGCGCCGTGGTCGCACTGCTGATGGGGCTTGGCCACGCGGCGGGGCTGTGGTCGCCGACGGTACTGCCTGCGTGGCTGCTGATCACCGTCGCGGTCGCGGCGCTGCTTCTTGGCCGCGTGGTCCGCATACCGCCCGAGGAGATTGAAGAAGTCATTCGGGCTGCCCAGGACGCAACGGGAAAGCTTGAGCTTGAAGCGTCTGCCGCCAAGGATGCGGAGCGAGAGCCCGAGCCCGAGCCCGAACCAGAGCCAGAGCCAGAGCCCGAACCGGAATACGACGCCGCAGGCGCGCAGGCGGCGCTGGCGACGCTGGCCGCGACGCTCGATGCGCTGCCCCCTGCGGACCCCGGCTATCACGCTCTGGTCGCGGCCATCGACCCCGCGCTCAGCGATGCCGGGCCGCAAGCCGTGGAAGAGGTGCTGTTCGAACGCGCCGCACGCAACACCGCACCGGTCCGCGATCGCATGGCACTGGTGGCGCTGATGGCCGACCCGAATGTCAACCATGTGCTCAAGGGCGGGAAAGTGCCCGCGCGCGTCTTCGACGTGATCGCCGCAGAAGATTGCGAAACCAGCATTGCGCAATGGGCGCACCGTGCGCACGGAGTGCTCGATCTGGTTCCCGGCGTCGCCGCGGACTTCCCCACACCCGCCCGGATCGATCAGGTGGCCGACCGCTATGTGATCGTGGATGCTGACCTGTGCGAGAGCCTGGAAAGCATCGCCGCGCGGTTGCGCAGCGGCGACGGGGCGGCGGCGTGACCGGTCCGGACAAACCGCGCTCGCACGGACGGCTGCAACCGGTGGTGTCGTTCCAGCCGCGTGATTTGATGGCCGACAGCCGGACCGTGGTCGGGGCCTGGCGCGCAAAAGTCATCACGCTTTTCCCACAGGCCTTTCCCGGCACGCTGGGGCTGTCGCTGACCGGCAAGGCGCTGGACATGGGCCTTTGGGCGCTGGACCCCATCGACCTGCGCAGCTTTGGCGAGGGCAAGCACCGCAACGTGGACGACACCCCCGCAGGCGGCGGGGCGGGCATGGTGCTGCGCGCCGACGTGATGGCCCGCGCGCTGAATTTCGCCGCGCAAGGCACACCCGCCGACCGGGCGCGCTGGCCGGTGCTGTATCTGTCCCCGCGTGGGCGGCCCTTCACCCAGGCACGGGCGCGCGATCTGGCCACCAGCGCAGGCGTCACCCTGATCTGCGGACGGTTCGAAGGGCTGGACCAGCGGGTGATCGACCATTTCGGGGTCGAGGAAGTCAGCCTTGGCGATTTCGTCCTGACCGGGGGCGAGATCGCCGCACAGGCCTTGATCGACGCGACAGTCCGCCTTATACCGCGCGTGTTGGGGAATCATGCATCCATCGAGGAGGAGTCGTTCTCCGAAGACTTGCTTGAGCACCCGCAGTACACCCGCCCCGCCAGCTGGCAAGGCCACGACATCCCCGACATTCTCCTGTCGGGGGATCATGGCAGGATCGCCGCCTGGCGCCGGGACATGGCCGAAAGGCTGACCAAGGAACGCCGCCCTGACCTCTGGCGGGCTTATTGTGCACGACACGATAGGGACCCGGATGGAGACCAAGAGCTCTGAGGGCGCTCACACGACGCGGAAAAAAACCGCGCCATATGGAAAGGATACCGCGATGAACCTGATCGCGCAGATCGAAGCCGAGCAGATTGCGACGCTTGGCAAGGACATTCCCGACTTCAAGGCCGGCGACACCGTGCGCGTCGGCTACAAGGTGACCGAAGGCACCCGCTCGCGCGTTCAGATGTTCGAAGGCGTCTGCATCAGCCGCAACGGCGGCAGCGGCATCGCCGCCTCGTTCACCGTGCGCAAGATTTCGTTCGGCGAAGGCGTGGAACGGATGTTCCCCCTCTACTCGACCAACATCGACAGCATCACAGTGGTCCGTCGCGGCAAGGTGCGGCGCGCCAAGCTGTATTACCTGCGTGACCGTCGCGGCAAATCCGCCCGTATCGCCGAAAAGACCAATTATCGCCCCCTGAGCGATGCAAACGCCTGAGGAGTTTGGGACATGAAAACCGACACGCATCCCGAATATCACCTGATCAACGTCAAGATGACCGATGGCACCATCGTGCAGATGCGCTCGACCTGGGGCAAGGAAGGCGACACCCTGTCGCTGGAAATCGACCCCTCGGTGCACCCGGCATGGACAGGTGGCGGCG
>SKKS01000336.1 GCA_007123625.1 Paracoccaceae bacterium | reverse complement strand
CCGCCCGAGCGCGATGTGGAATGGACCAGCGCGGGCGCCGAAGCGGCGTTCAAGCACCTGTCGCGTGTCTGGACGCTCTGCGACCGGATCGCGGCCATGGCGGACGGCATGCCGACGGACACCGACACTGATCTGCTGCGCACCATGCACCGCGCGATTGCCGATGTGACCAAGGCGATCGACAACTTCGCCTTCAACAAGGCGATTGCCGAACTCTACGCCTTCACCAACACGCTGTCGCGCAGCACCGCATCGGGCGCCGCGCAAAAGACCGCCATGCGCACCCTGGCGCAGCTGATGGCCCCCATGGTGCCGCATCTGGCCGAAGACATCTGGACGCACCAGGGCGGGGCGGGGCTGGTGGCGCAGGCGCCCTGGCCACAGGCGGACCCGGCGATGCTGGTGCGCGACACGGTGGTGCTGCCGATCCAGATCAACGGCAAGCGGCGCAGCGAAATCGAGGTGGCCGCCGACATGCCGAAGGAAGAGGTTGAAAAACTGGCGCTGGCCAATGATGCTGTGATCAAGGCGCTGGGCGGTTCCGCCCCGCGCAAGCTGATCGTGGTGCCGGGGCGGATCGTCAATGTGGTCATCTGAACGAAGGGGATTTCTGGTCCTGCTGGTCGGGCTGCCGCTCGCGGCCTGCGGGTTCAGGCCCGCCTATGGTCCCGGCGGGCCGGGGCAGGCGCTGCGCGGTCAGGTGCGCGCAGCCGATCCGTCCAGCGCCCTCGATTTCGCCTTCGTGGGCGCGCTTGAGGACCGGCTTGGCCGTCCGCAGGCTGCGCGCTTCGCCCTTGCCTATGACATCGCGGTCGAAGAACGCGGCGGCGCGCGGGTCCGCGATGTGGGCGACTCGCGGTTTCAGGTGTTCGGGCAGGTCAGCTTTGCGCTCACCGATGCAACCGACGGCGCCGAGATCAGTGCCGGAACGGTGCAGAATTTCACCGCCTATTCGGCCACTTCGACCCAGCTTGCCACCCGGATGGCCCAGCAGGACGCCGAGCGGCGCCTGATGGGCATTCTTGCCGATCAGGTGGTCACGCGCCTGCTTGCGGTTCTGCCCGCAAACCCGGCGTCATGAAGCTGTCGGCGCGCGATCTGGCCCGCTATATCGCGCGCCCGGACCCGGGGCATGCGGGCATCCTGCTGTTCGGCCCGGACGCGATGCGCGTGGCGCTCAAGCGGCAGGACCTCGTGCGCAACATCACCGGCCCCGAGGCCGAGGCCGAAATGCGCCTGACCCGGTTGCAGGGCGCCGACCTGCGCAGCGATCCTGCCGCCCTGCTTGATGCGGTCAAGGCGCGCGGGTTCTTTCCCGGTCCACGTGTCGTGCTCGTCGATGATGCTACCGACACGCTGACGGAAACCTGCGCCGCCGTGCTGAAGGACTGGACGGTCGACGACGCGCAACTGGTGGTGGCGGCAGGAAACCTCAAACCCGCGTCAAAGCTGCGCAAGCTGTTCGAGGGCGCGAAGCAAGGGGTCGCAGCGGGAATCTATGACGACCCGCCCACGCGCGCCGAGATCGGCGAAACCCTGCGTGCGGCAGGGTTGGATACGATCACCCCCGAGGCAATGGCCGCCGTGGAATCGCTGGCCCGCGCGCTCGATCCTGGCGATTTCCGCCAGACGATGGACAAGATCGCGCTTTACAAACTGGGCGATTCGCAACCGCTCAGCCCCGACGATATCGCCGCCTGCGCCCCCGCCAGCACCGAGGCCGCGCTGGACGATGTCATCATGGCCGCCGCCGATGGGAAGGAAGCGCAGATCGCCCCGTTGTTGCGCCGCCTGCAGGCCCAGGGCGTCGAAGCAGTGCGCCTGTGCATCGCCACGGGGCGCCATTTCCGCATGCTTCACGTCGCAAGCTGCGACCCCGATGGCCCGCAATCCGGTATCGGACGGCTGCGTCCGCCGGTGCACTGGAAGCTGCGCGACCGTATGATCGCGCAGGCGAAGGCCTGGGGCCGCGAGCGGCTGGAACGTGCGCTGGCCAGCATTGTGGAAACCGATCTGGCCTTGCGTTCCGCGACCGATGCGCCCAGCATGGCAGTGATGGAGCGCGCGCTGATCCGCCTTGCATATATGCAACGGCGGTAGGACGGTCTTGGTCGAACCCGCTAAAAAACAACAGGATATCGCTTTGTGGCATCGCGCCGGAAAGCGAAGGGAAGGGTGACATGACATATACGGTGATCGGGCGTGCCAACAGCCGCGCCACCCGCGTTCTGTGGATGCTCGAAGAGCTGGGGCAACCCTATGAGCATGTTCCCGCCGCCCCGCGTTCGCCGGGTGTGGTCAGCTTCAACCCCGCAGGCAAAGTGCCCGTCCTGATCGAAGATGGCACGCCCATCACCGATTCGACTGCGATCATTCAGTATCTGGCCGACAAGCATGGTGGCCTGACCTTTGCTGCCGGGACGCTGGACCGAGCGCGGCAGGACAGCATGACCCAGTTCCTGCTGGACGAGTTCGACGCCGCGCTCTGGATGGCCGCGCGGCACAGCTTCGTGCTGCCCGAGGAATTGCGCCAGTCGGCGATCAAGGACTCGCTGAAATGGGAATTCGCGCGCAGCCAAGCCACGCTGGTGCGCCGGTTGGGGGATGGCCCGTTTCTGATGGGGTCAAGGATCACGGTGCCCGATATCATCCTGACCCATTGCGGGATCTGGGCGCGGATCGCGAAATTCCCGGTCGCGGAGCCGCGTCTGGCGAAGTATCTGGAAACGATGCTGGCACGGCCCATGCTGCGCAAGGTGCTGGGCCAGATGCCGTGAAGAGCCGCGCGCGCGATTACGGACTGGTAACAGTGCATTGCGCCCCGGCCCCCGCAAGAATGGGATTTGCCTGCCGGTTCTGACAGCGGGCCCCGCCGGAAATACGGCGGGGCCCGTGCAACAGTGCCTTCCCCTCGCTCCCTGGATCCGACGCCCGTTGTGCAGGAACGTGCCCTGCGCCGCCATTGTACCGACGTGCGGGTGCAATGGCCTTGACGCAAGTCAATGTGACCCGGCGCCGGGGCGTGCAGGCTGCACGCGACGGAATTCGACCGCGCGCGAGGAGGTGCCGCAATGACCGATGCAGAAATACCGCATGTCATCTGGTTTGACGATCTGGTGCGCACGGACGTGCCGCTGGTCGGGGGCAAGAACGCCTCGTTGGGTGAAATGGTCCAGAGCCTGTCCGCCAAAGGCATCCGGGTGCCGCCCGGGTTCGCCACATCGGCGGCGGCCTTTCGCGGGTTCATCGCCCACAACGGACTGGTCGCGCCCATCGCCGACTGGCTGGAGCGGTTCGAGGACGGGCGCATGACGCTCGCCGAAGCCGGGGCGGCGATCCGCAAGGCGATCATTGCCGGGCAGTGGCCCGAGGATCTGGCCGCCGCCATCGTGCAGGGGTATCGCGACCTGGGTCAGCGCACGGGCCATGCGGAACCTTCGGTCGCGGTGCGCTCGTCGGCCACGGCCGAGGACCTGCCTGAAGCGAGTTTCGCAGGCCAGCAGGAGACATTCCTGAACGTGCGCGGGGAAAAGGCGCTGCTGGCGACGTGTCGG
>SKKS01000347.1 GCA_007123625.1 Paracoccaceae bacterium | reverse complement strand
CGCAACCGGGCCAGCTTGCCATGCCCGCCGCCATTGCCCTGGACACGCGGCTCCAACCCGCCGGTCTCGCGTTTCAGGATAACCATGTCGTTGACGAATTTTACTGAAACCCGAAACCGCGCAGCGGCCGCGCGGTGCGAATGCCCTTCCTCAACAAACGCGACAACGCGCTCACGAAGCGCCATACGATGTGGCTTGCCCATCTCAGACACCCATGTCTGCCCTGCAGACAGGGAATCACAGAGCAGCACTCATAGGAATCCCGAATCGGAAAGCGCGCAACCCGCTCTGGCGTGGCGCATGGCCGCTAGCGCAGCGCGACGCAGAACTCGGCGATCCGTGCGCAGGCCCGGCGCAGGTCCTCGTCGACGGTGGCATAGCTGATGCGGAACGCGGGCGCGCGCCCGAAGGCTGCGCCAAAGACCACCGCGACCCCGGTTTCTTCCAGCAGGGCGCTGGCGAAATCCTCGTCAGTGGCGATGCGCCGCCCGTTCTTCGTGGTCTTGCCGATGCAGCCCGCGATATCGGGATACACATAGAAGGCGCCTTCGGGCACCGGGCAGTGCACACCGGTGCAGGCATTGAGCGCCGTGACCACCAGGTCCCGGCGACGCTGGAACAGCGCGCGATTCCCGATCAGGAAGTCCTGCGGCCCAGCCAGTGCTGCCAGCGCCGCCATCTGGCTGACCGATGACGGGTTGGACGTGGATTGCGACTGCACCTTGCCCATGGCGCGGATCAGCGCTTCCGGACCCGCGGCATAGCCGATCCGCCAGCCGGTCATGGCATAGGCCTTGGACACCCCGTTTACGGTCAGCGTACGGTCCTTCAGTCCCGGTTCAACCTGTGCAGGCGTGACGAAGCGGAAATCGTCGAAAACCAGATGCTCGTACATGTCGTCAGACATGATCCAGACCTGCGGGTGGCGCAGCAGCACGTCGGTCAGCGCGCGCAGGGCGTGAGCGTCATACCCCGCGCCGGTAGGGTTCGACGGCGAGTTGAAGATGAACCACTTGGTCCGCGACGTGATCGCGGCATCCAGCGCCGCGGGCGTGATCCGATAACCGCTTTCGGGGCCTGCGGGCACCACCACGGGAACGCCGCCTGCCATCAGTACCATATCCGGGTAGCTGACCCAGTACGGCGCCGGTATGATCACCTCGTCGCCCGGGTTCAGCGTGGCCAGCAGCGCATTCCACAACACCTGCTTGCCCCCCGAGGACACGCTGACCTGCTCCGGGGTGTAGCGAAGATCGTTGTCGCGCAGGAACTTGTCGCAGATGGCCGCCTTCAGCGAGGGTGTTCCATCGACCGCCGTATAGCGCGTGTGGCCCGCGTCGATCGCGGCCTTGGCGGCGTCACGGACATGGATGGGAGTATCCAGGTCCGGCTCCCCCGCGCTCAGGCTGATGATATCGCGCCCGGCGGCCTTGAGCGCTGCGGCACGCGCGGTGATCGCCATGGTCGGCGACGGTTTGACCCGCGCCAGCCGCTCGGAAAGGAAAGCCATGTCGGGGGACTCCGGTTTGCATCTCTGCCCGTTATCTTCTAGGGTCCGCGCGCGGGACGTTCAAGCCCGGGCAGCGTGTCGGGAAATTGGCCGCCGCGCCGCCAGACCATCGATCGCAACCGGAAGGGCACCACATGACCGAACAGTCAGGCGGCGCGGAAGAAGGGGACTGGTTCGCCGAAGGCGCCGCGACCTTTGGGGACCGGCTGACCGCCGCGCGCGAAGCAGCCGGCATGGACCAACGTACGTTTGCACGGCGGCTGGGCGTGCGCCTCAAGACACTGGAGTCGTGGGAAAACGATCTGTCCGAGCCGCGCGCGAACCGGCTGCAGACCGTGGCGGGGCTGCTGAATGTGTCGATCCGCTGGTTGTTGACCGGCGAAGGTGAGGGGCTGTCCGAGCCCGCCACCGATGTCGAGATGGCCGCGAATGCCCGCGATCTGCTGGCCGATCTGCGGCAGGTCCGCACCGACATGGGGCGGCAGGCGGAAAAGCTGGGCATTCTTGAAAAGCGCCTGCGCGCGCTGATGAAGGATGCACTGTGAGCGGGGCTCCGGGCACGGTTCCGGACGCGGCCGAAGCGCGGCTCAAGAAGCTGCGCATGCGGTCCTGGCGCCGTGGGACCAAGGAAATGGACCTGATTCTGGGGCCGTTCGCCGACCGCAACCTTGCCGCGCTCGACCCCGATGTGCTGGACCGGTTTGCGCAGTTGCTTAACGAAAACGACCAGGACCTTTACCGCTGGGTCACTGGCGCGGAACCGGCTCCGGCGCCGTTCGGTTCCCTGATTGCGCGCATCGCCCGCGAAGCCGGGGTGCCGGGCGCCTGAGCGTAGCGCGCAAGCATCAAGACCCGCGCATTACGCCCGTTTCGACCCGTCCTTTCAAAGCGACACCGCTTAACCTGTTCTTTGGAGTTGCCCCCTAGGGTTCCTTCATATCGGAAGCGGAGTTGCGCATGAGTATCCATGCAGGCGTGCCGGGACGCACGCGCCATGACATCCTGAGCGAGTATCTCGACACGCTGGCGTTGGTCGAGCGGCTGCATCGGTTGTTGCTGGATGTGATCAAGGATGAATTTGAACGCTTGGGCGTGCTGGACATCAACGCGGTGCAGGCGCTGTTGCTGTTCAACATCGGCGACAACGAGGTGACGGCCGGCGAGTTGAAAAGCCGCGGCTACTACCAGGGGTCGAACGTGTCCTACAACCTCAAGAAACTGGTCGAGATGGAGTACATGCACCATCAGAAATGCGCCATCGACCGCAGGTCGGTGCGCGTGCGCCTGACCGCAAAGGGCCGCGAGGTGCGCGCGATCGTCGCCGGGTTGTTCCATCGGCAAGCCCAGGGGATCGGGGACCAGCGGCTGATCGACCTTGCGATGCTCACCGAAGTCAATCACACCCTGCGGCGGGTCGAACGCTACTGGGGCGACCAGATCCGCTACATCTATTGATCCGGCTGCGCTGGCGCCAGTGGCAGATGGGAACGTTGGCCAAGGTGCTGGCGCAGGCGCGGCAGAGTCGACCTCAGTTCGGGTGGACGCACAAGGCCTGAACACGCTCCGGATAGTCGGTGATGATCCCGTCTACCCCCATCGCGATCATACGGGTGATGTCTTTGGGGGTATTCACTGTCCAGACGTTGACCGCCAACCCCAGCGCCTGCGCCTCGGCCACCCGCTCCGGGGTCACATCGCGGCGGTAGGGACACCACGCCACCGCCCCCTGCGCGGCAATCAGCCGGGGCAATGAGCCGCCGTGTTCGTCCTGTCGCAACCCGTCCATCCATGGCGCACCGTCAAGTATGTTGGCCTCGGGGTCCGGCGGCTCAAGCGTCAGGTACCCGCGCGCGATCCCCGGGTCGACCGTGCGCACCGCCGAGAGCACGCGCCAGTCGAAGGATGAAATCAGCACCCTTTCGCCGACCTCGTGCCGGGCGATCGCTTCCAGAACATCGGCGGCCAGCACCTGCGGTGTGTCGCCCAGATCGGGCCGGGTAGCGTCGGACTTGATCTCGATGTTCAGAAGCATGTCGTTTCCGTCG
>SKKS01000299.1 GCA_007123625.1 Paracoccaceae bacterium | reverse complement strand
TGACTGCCGCCGGTGGCCCGGCCCTGTCGCCGCTGGAAGTGCTGATCGTGCATCTGGTCCACCACCGCGAACGCCCCAAATCCCTGGCTGACATCTGCCTTGTACTGAATATCGAGGACACGCATCTGGCGACATACGCGATCCGCAAGTTGGCAGGGCACGGGCTGGTGGCGGAGGGGCGCAAGGGCAAGGAAAAGACCGTACAGATCACCGACGCAGGCGCCGTGCTCTGCCGCCGCTACGGCGAGGTGCGCGAGGCGCTGGTGGTGCGCGCGGCGCGGCAGATGGGGCAGGACCCCGCCGATATCAGCCGCGTGGCGGCGCTGTTGCGCACGCTTTCGGGCGCCTATGACCAGGCGGCGCGCGCGGCGGCGGCGCTGTGAGGCCGCTGTGAGAGCGCCCGCCCGCGGCCGCCCGCAGTTTCGCGGCGGAGAAAGGGGGGCTGTCTGCCCCCCTTTTCGCGTGACCGCGAATTCACCCCCCGAGGATATTTTTGCACAGATGATGGGGCCATGCTGGTCGATCTGCTGAGCCTGTGCGCGCGCCATGGCCGCTGGTTGCTGGTGGGCGGGCTGGTGGCGGGGATCGCGCTGCCAGCCCTGGCCGAGGCGATGCGCCCGCTGATCGCGCCGATGGTAGTGTTCCTGCTGTTCCTCGCGGTGTTGCGGCTGGGCACCGAAGGGGTGCGCACGGGGCTTTCCGGGGTGCGGGGCGCGGGGCTGTCGGTGCTTGGGTTGCAACTGGTCTTGCCGCTGGGCGCGGTGGCGGTGTTCGGTGGCCTTGGATGGCTGGGCCATCCGCTGGCCCTGGGAGTGGTGCTGATGCTGGCCGCGGCGCCGATCACCGGCAGTCCGAACCTGGCGATCCTGGCCGGGGCCGCGCCCGCGCCGGCGTTGCGCCAGTTGGTGCTGGGCACGGCGCTTCTGCCGCTGACGGCCCTGCCGGTGTTCTGGTTCATTCCCGCCTTTGGCAGCCCCGGCGCGGTGGTCTGGGCGGTGCTGAAGCTGCTGGCGCTGATCGCGCTTGCAGGCGGTCTGGCGCTGGGGCTGCGGGCGCGGGGGCTGGTGCGCGGCGATGCACGGGCGCACGCGGCGATGGACGGGCTGGCGGCACTCACGCTGGGCGTGGTGGTGATCGCGCTGATGTCGGCGGTAGGTCCGGCGCTGACCGGCGGGGGCGGGTTCTGGAGCACGCTTGCGGTGGTCATGGGGGCGAATCTGGCCCTGCAGATCGGGGTCAGCCGCCTTGCCCGACCGGCATCGGCCGTAGCCGCGCCTGCGATGGGCATCACCGCAGGCAACCGCAACGTGGCGCTGTTCCTGGGGGTGCTGCCGGAACCAGCGGTCGAGATGTTGCTGCTGTTCATCGGTTGCTACCAGATCCCGATGTACCTGACGCCGCTGCTGCTGACCGGGTATTACCGGCGACTCGCGGCGCACAAAGACACCTAGGGTGGCGCGCCAACCTGTGCTATGCGATGCTCGACAGGAGAAGCGGTATGGACCGGATCATCGCGGCCACGGATTTGACGCGGCGCTCAGTGCATGTGCTGGGGCGCACAGCGCGGCTTGCGCGGCAGCTTGGCGCGGGGATCATCCTTCTGCATGCGATTGCACCACCGCGTGCCGGTGTCGCCCATATCGCCCGCAAGGCGCTGAACCGCAAGCCTGACCAGGCCACACAGTTGCAGCGCCTGCAGGCACTGGCCTGCGCGCATCCGGATCTGGACATCGACTGCCGCGTGATTGCCGCGTCACCTGAGGATGCGGTTGCCATCGTAGTGGCAGAGAGCGGCGCGGGGCTGCTCGTGGCGGGGCTGCACCGCGAGCGCCGCGTGCTCGACCTGCTGCGGCTGACCACGCTTGAACGGATTGTCATGCGCGCCCGGACACCGGTGCTGATCGCGCACCGCGCGCCGTGCGCCGACTATGCGCGGGTGCTGGGCTCGGTCACCTTTTCGCCGACCTGCGCCCGGGCGCTGGCGGTCGCAGCGCGCCTGGCCCCCGGCGCCAGCCTGCATGCGATCCACGCCTTGCAGATGCCCCTGCGCGAGAAACTGGCCGCGACCGAGGCCGAGCACACCCGCACCATGACCGAGGCCGAGCTTTTGCGCACCGCCTTCTGTGCGCTGCCGGGACTGCCGCCGGGGCTGGAGCCGCCCGAGATCATCATCGGTGGCGTCCACGAGGTGCTGCGCTTCCGGATCGAGGAGTTGCAGCCCGACCTGCTGGCCATCGGCACCCATTCGGGGCGCGATCCCGGCGTGCTTGGCAACTACGCCCGTGACCTGCTGCGCGCGCCGCCGACCGATGTGCTGATGGTCAAGCCGTCGGTGGCCGAGGCCCCAGGCAGCGACGCGGTCGCCTGACACGCACGACACGAGCTACCTCGGCGGCGCCGGACCTGCGTCGCGCAGTGACAAAGACCGACGCGTATGCAGGGCGCTCCCGAACAGCCACGCTTGCGGCAGTTCACGACAAACACGCACCCGCAAGGCCACCGTGTTGGAACACGGTCGATTTCCGAGCGCCCTGACAGGCGCCGGAAAGACCACCACGCATACTGCTGCGGCGCCCTTTTGCGCGTCCGACAGTCGGCCGATCAGCGCACCATGAACAGCTTGTCGCGCGATCGCAGCCCGCGGCGCAACTCCAGCCGAGACGGTGCCACTCCAAGCGCCCCGGCAAGCGCGACCGTGACCGCACGGTTGGCCTTGCCGGCCTCGGCCGCGCAGGTCACGCAGACGCGCACGACGCCGTCCTTGCCGCGCTGCACTTCGCCGCGAGACGCCCGCGGCGTGACCCGCACCGGAATGCTGGTCCCCGTTGCCCCAAGATCGCGCAGATCCCCGCTATCGGACATGGCTTTCCTCTTGCGTTGCCCTGGCGTTCCCATCCCCCGCACCGAGAGTGCTTTCGCGCTCGCCCGCAAGGACGGCTTGAAGCCCGACGCCACGGGGACTGGACCCCGGATCACATGTAACCTACCTGTGACGGAGCAACAAGGAAAGTCCCCCGCATGACCGAACATTCGCCTGCCGTGATGGAATTCCTCCTCAGCCGCCGGTCGCGCCCGGCCAAGATGCTGGGCACCCCGATCCCCGATCGCGCGCAGCTTGAAACGCTGCTGACTGCCGCTGCGCGGGTGCCCGATCATGGCAAGCTCGAGCCCTGGCGATTTATCGTGCTGGAGAAACCTGCGCTTGAGCGCCTTGCCGCGCTGGCCACCGCACGCGGCACGGCGTTGGGCTTCGACCCCGACCGGATCGAAAAAGGAGTCTCCCAGTACGCCGGGGCGGACCTTGTGGTGGCCGTGGTCGCATCCCCGAAACCATCGGACAGCATTCCCGCGATCGAACAGACCCTGTCAGCCGGGGCGGTGTGCCTGTCGCTGGTGAATGCGGCGCTGGCCTCGGGCTGGGGGGCGTGCTGGCTGACCGGCTGGGCGGCACATGACCGTGCCTTCGTGACCGAAGGGCTGGACCTGAGCCCTGCGGAGTTCGTGGCCGGGATGATCCATCTGGGCACCGAAGCGCGCAAGCCCCCCGAACGCCCCCG
>SKKS01000455.1 GCA_007123625.1 Paracoccaceae bacterium | reverse complement strand
GCGCCCACCACCAGCACGCGCGCCGGCGGCACCTTGCCCGCCGCCGTCACCTGTCCGGTAAAGAACCGGCCGAAGTTGTTACCCGCCTCGATTACCGCGCGGTACCCGGCGATATTGGCCATCGACGACAGCGCATCCATCTTCTGCGCGCGGCTGATCCGCGGGACCATGTCCATCGCGACCACAGTCGCCTTGCGCGCGGCGGCGGCGTTCAGCAACTCCTCGTTCTGGGCAGGCCAGAAGAAGGAAATCAGCGTCTGCCCCGCGCGCAGTTGCGCGACCTCGTCCATCTGGGGCTCGCGCACCTTGACGACGATGTCGGCGCCAGCGAAAACCGCAGCCGCATCGGCCACGACCTCGACCCCGGCGGCGCGATACGCATCATCGGTGATCCCGGCGCGGACTCCCGCGCCTGACTGGATCAGGCATTCATGGCCAAGTTTCTGCAACTGCTGGGCGCTGTCGGGCGTCATGGCAACGCGCGCCTCGCCCTCGTAAATTTCAGTCGGTGCCCCGATCTTCACGCGGTGTCCCCCTCGGTTTTGCTGACGACGCCCTCGCTTCGCCGTCACGCGATGGTCTGGTATACCTGCCCACATAGCGCGCGTAACTTTGTTTCACAAGCGGGCAAGTCGGTGCGCGATTGTCGCGCCCGCAGGACCGGACCTTGGCAGATTTGATCTCGATCACGGCAGCGTGTGACAAAATTGTGCAGGATGAAGGCATCAATTCCAACCAAAGGACAAATCATGGACGCGCAGACAGCCCCCGCCACCCCGGCAGACACCCAGCATCCCGCCGGACAGCCGGATCTTGACCCCGGCGCGGCGGCGCAGGCATCTGCCCGCCCCAATGGCGCCGCCCCCACCGTCCCGGACGCGCCCAAGTCGGCCCCCGAACCCGCTACCGGATCACAGCCCAGCCCCGAAGCCGTCCGCGCTGCGTTTGAAAGCGGGCGCTATCCTTACCGCACGCGAATGGCGCGCAAACCCTACGAGGCTGAAAAGGCGCAGCTTCAGGCCGAATTGCTCAAGGTCCAGAAGTGGGCACAAGATACGGGCCAGAAATTCGTGCTCCTGTTCGAAGGCCGCGATGCTGCAGGCAAGGGCGGCACGATCAAGCGGTTCACGGAACACCTCAACCCTCGCTTCGCCCGCGTGGTTGCGCTCAACAAACCTTCTGAGCGCGAACGCGGCCAGTGGTATTTCCAGCGCTACATCGAGCACCTGCCGACAGCGGGCGAAATGGTGTTCTACGACCGGTCCTGGTACAACCGCGCCGGCGTGGAGCGGGTGATGGATTTCTGCACCGGAGCCGAGTATCTGGAATTCATGCGCCAGGCTCCTGATTTCGAGCGCATGCTGGTGCGCTCGGGCATAAAGCTCTACAAATACTGGTTTTCCGTCACCCCCGAAGAACAGCGCCGCCGCTTCAGATCGCGCGAAACCGACCCGCTGAAACGCTGGAAGCTGTCGCCCATCGACATGGCCAGCCTGGACAAGTGGGACGAATATACCGAAGCCAAGGAAGCGATGTTCTTCTACACCGACACCGGCGATGCGCCCTGGACGATCGTCAAATCCAAGGACAAGAAGCGCGCGCGAATCAACTGCATGCGGCACTTCCTGTCGACCCTGAATTACCCGGACAAGGACCCGGCAATCGCCACCGCGCCCGATCCGCTGATCGTGGGGCACGCGGAGCACGTCATCAGCCGCAGCGAAGGTTTCGTCGGCGCCTGAGCTTGGCGAATGCGCAACACCTGCGCCGCGCTGCCGCGCGGGGCAGTTCCGTTCGTTGGTCCGCTGGATTAGGGTGGCCGCGCAAACGCAGCACCCGCGCGCCGGAGACCCCATGCCCACGTTGACCCGACTTGTCGCCCTCGTGCTGTTTGCGTTCCTCGCCTACATCGCAGGCGACCGCTATATCACCCTGTTCGACCCGTCCGAAGGACTCCCCGCTGTCCCCGTCGTCTGGCTGGCGGTCGTTGGTGGCGCCGTCGGTTGGCAATTCGTCGGCGGTCGAGTCGGTGCCGGATCGTTGCAATCCATCTGGATCGGTCTGCAGGGGGTGGTGCTGGCCATTTTCTGGGCGCTGGTGCTCCTCGGTGGCGCGGAGATGGTCGCCCGCAGCCACGCGCAACGCTATGACGGGGTGATGGAGGCCGTTATCGGCTGGTTCGAGATCGCGCTGGAACACCTGACACGCATGGGCGGGTCCGTGGATTTCCTGATCCTGCTTGCAGCGGGCGGCGCCATCTGCGGCCTGTTGTCGGGCCTGTTCTTTCGCTATGCAGAAAAGCGGCGCAAGGGATGAGCCACTGCTTCTTTCTGTTCGGCACGTTGCGCCATCGCCCGTTGCTGGAACGCGTGCTGGGCGGACCCGCCGACACCTGCGCCGCTACCCTGCCGGGGCATGCGGTGATGCGCGCCGCCGGGCAAAGCTTCCCCATTCTTGTGGCGGACCCGGGCGCAACTGCCGACGGGGTGCTGCTGCGCACCGATGACGCGGGCGCCGCGCGGCTGCGCCTCTACGAGGAAGGTTACGAATACGCCCTGCGCGACGTCCGGGTGCAGACCGCCGCAGGCCCGGTCGCCGCACAGGTCTTTGCCGCCGACGACAGCCCGCTACAGGCCGAAGCACCCTGGTCGCTCGACGTCTGGGCGGCGCGCTACGCGCCCGCCACCGTCGAAGCGGTGGACGAGGTGCTCGACCTCGCGCGCAATTTCACGCCCGCAGTACAGCAGGCGCGCTATCCGATGGTATTGGTGCGCGCCGACAGTGCGCTGCGCGCGCGCGCCAACCCCGCACCCGCCACCCTGCGCCGCACCCCGCAGGCCGAAGATCTTTGCGTGGACACCCTGCGCCGCCCCTATGCGTGGTTTTTCGGCGTCGAAGAAGCCGACCTGCGCTTTCGCCGCTTCGACGGCGGCTTGAGCCCCCGGGTCACCCGCGCGGGCTTCGTCGTCGGCGATGCGGTGACCGTGTTGCCCTATGACCCTGTCACCGACCGCGTGATGCTGGTCGAACAGTACCGGTTCGGCCCGCATCTGCGCGGCGATCCCAACCCCTGGTCGCTGGAGCCGATCGCCGGGCGGATCGACCCGGGCGAAGACCCCGAAACCGCCGCACGCCGCGAATCGACCGAAGAGGCAGGCCTCACCCTGCGCCAGCTCTGCCCTGTTGCACGCTGCTATCCCAGCCCCGGCGCGGTCACCGAATACATCTTCATGTACGTCGGTCTGGCGGATCTGTCGGCGGCTGACGAAGGCGTCGGCGGCGCCGAGGCCGAGGCCGAGGACATCCGCGCCCATGTCATCGGTTTCGACCGCCTCATGGCGCTTGTCAGCAGCGGCGAAGCCGAAAACGGCCCGCTTCTTGCCACCGCGTTCTGGCTTGCCCTGCACCGGGCGGAGCTGCGCGCCAACACCTGATGCAAGACGCTAAAGTCAATTCCCATGTTTCTGTTTTATAACAAGAAAACAGACCGAGCAAATGCTGCGTCATGCCTCTTCATCTTGCAGAAAATACTCCGGGGGGTGAGGCGCCCCCGGCGCCGAGG
>SKKS01000223.1 GCA_007123625.1 Paracoccaceae bacterium | reverse complement strand
TGCTCGACCTGCTGGATCTGAACAATCCCGCTCTGGTGGCCACGGCCCAGGGCATGATCGCGCCCGAGATGCTGGAGATACAGGCACAGGTGAACATACCGTCGCTTGCGGCGTTGGGCAACGGCTATGGTGGCGCCATTGATGCGCAGATCGCGTTGCGCAGCGATGACGGGATCGAGCGCCTGGACCTGAGCGCCACCGCGCGCGATCTGACTGTAGGCCAGGACGAGGTTGACCGCGCGTTGCGCGGAGTGACCGAACTGCAGTTGCAGGCGACGCATGATGATGGCGTGGTGACTGTGGACCTGTTGGATGTGTCAAACCCTGCGCTGGCGGCGACGGCGCGCGGTGTGATCGACCCCGGTGCATCGGATGTGCAGGCCGAGTTTCGGCTGCCGGATCTGGCGCGTCTGCGTCCCGGTGCGGGCGGTAGCCTGAACGGCAGCGCGCACCTGCGTGAGGATGGCGTCACAAGGCGGCTGGCGCTGGACGTGACGGGCCAGAACCTGCGGGCGGGCGTGGCCCCGGCCGATGCGCTGCTGGCAGGGACCACGCGGCTGACGGCGCAGGCCACCGAACGCGAAGGCGCGATCTTCATCGAATCCGCTGAACTGAGCAATCCGCAACTGACCGCGACAATCAGCGGCGACGCCACCGGTACGTCGCGTCAGATGCAGGTCAGCGCCCGGCTGAGCAATCTGGCGCTGGTCGCACCCGGGATTGCCGGGGCGGCGCAACTCAGCGGTACAGTGCGTGAAACGGAGGCGGGATTTGACCTTGATCTGTCCGCGACCGGGCCTGCGGGCCTGTCGGTTAGTGCGCGCGGTGATATCAGCCGCGCGCTGCAGGCAGATCTGACGGCTTCAGGTCGGCTGGATCTGGCGCTCATCAACCCGCTTATCGAACCTTCGTCCATCCAGGGCCCGGCGCAGTTCGACCTGCGCATGAACGGCCCGCTGGGGTTGGACTCACTTTCGGGAACAGTCACGGCGGCGGGTGTCAGCTTTGTGCAGCCGGGCGCGCATCTGCGGCTGTCTGACATTGCTGCGCGGGCCGACCTGCAGAATGGCCGGGCGGATATCGACCTGCGCGGGCAGGGCGCGCGTGGCGGAAGTTTCGCGGCCAGCGGATTTGCCGAACTGGGCGGTGCGCAACGGGTGGATTTGCGGCTGACGCTCAATGAACTGGCGGTCGAGGACCCGCAGCTGTTTCGCACCACGGTGTCGGGCACCTTCGGCTTTGCCGGTGCGTTGACCGGCGAGCGCCGCGCCACTGGCGCGCTGTCTCTGGGGCCGACCGAGATTCGCATCCTCGGGGCGGGGTTGGGATCGACAGGCTATGTGCCGCCGGGGCTTCGCCATGTGAACGAACCGGCAGCGGTGCGCACCACCCGGGACCGGGCGGGCATCCGCACCGGCGAAACCCACGGACGCACCCCGCGTCCGCTGGTGATCGACCTGACGCTCGATGCGCCGAACCGTGTGTTCATCCGTGGCCGGGGGCTGGATGCGGAACTGGGCGGGTCGCTGCGCCTGACCGGGACCACAGCCGATGTGATCCCCATCGGCCAGTTCTCCCTGATCCGGGGGCGGCTGGACCTGCTGGGCAATCGCTTCAACCTGACCGAAGGGTTTGCCAGCCTGCAAGGCGAATTTGACCCATTTATCCGGCTGGTCGCCACCACCACCAGCGGCGGGTTCACCACCAGCATCATCATCGACGGGCAAGCCTCGTCGCCCGAGGTTCGGTTTGAATCGATGCCCGAATTGCCCGAGGAAGAGGTGGTCTCGCGCTTGATCTTCAACCGTGATCTGACCTCGCTCTCGCCGTTCCAGGCAGCGCAGCTGGCGTCAGCGGTGGCCACTTTGACCGGGCGCGGGGGCAACGGCTTCATGGACCGCCTGCGCAGTTCCGTGGGGCTGGACGATCTGGACATCACCACCGACGAGGACGGCCAGGCGGCCCTGCGCGCGGGCCGCTACCTGACCGAGAACATATATACCGATGTGGTGATCGATCCGCAGGGCCGCAGCGAGGTGACGATAAACCTGGACCTTTCGCCGTCGCTGACCGTGCGCGGGCGTGCCGATGAACAGGGCCGCACCGGGATCGGCGTGTTCTTCGAGCGCGATTACTAAGGCGGCATGATGCGCGCTGAAAGGGCTTTCCCGCACCCAGCGCCCCCGGCAGGATAGGGACGGCGCATGACCGACATCGCGATTCTGGGCGCATGGCTGGAGGCCAGCCTGTTCGACACGCCCGCAGCACTGGTGGCGGCGGTGGTGGCGGTGACGCTGGTGGGGTTGTCCAAGGGGGGCATGGGCGGGGCTTTTGCGCTGATGGGCGTGCCGGTCCTGTCGCTGGTGATGTCTCCAGTGCAGGCGGCGGCGGTGCTGTTGCCGATCCTGCTCATGATGGATGCCATCGGGCTGTGGGCGTGGCGCGGATACCGCGACTGGGCGGTGCTGCGCGCCATGCTGCCCGCGGCGATGCTGGGCATCGGTGTCGGCTGGATGACCGCCGCTTATACGCCCGAGGCGCTGGTGCGCCTGATCGTAGGATTGGTGGCGGTGCTGTTCGTGGCCAGCGCGCTGTTGCCCGGGCGCCGCGCCGCGCCGCCTGCCGGGCACCGCCCCGTGGCCGGATGGTTCTGGGGCGCAGGTGCGGGGTTCACCAGTTTCGTGGCCCATGCCGGCGGCCCGCCCTATCAGGTCTATACCCTGCCCATGCGGCTGGATCCAAAGGTGTTCACTGGCACCAGCGTGATCTTCTTTGCGGTGGTGAACGTGGTCAAGGTCGCGCCCTATGCCGCGCTGGGACAGTTCGATGGCCGCACGCTGTGGTCAGCTCTGCTGATGCTGCCGCTCGCAGTGGTGGCGGTGCTGGCGGGGGCGGCGGTGGTCCGACGGATGCGGGCAGCGGTGTTCTATCCGTTCATGTATACGATGGTGCTGCTGGTGTCGCTGCGGCTGATCCATGACGGCGTGACAGGGCTGTGGCCGCTGCTGACTGGCGCCTGAGATTGCCAGAAATGGAGTTTCGAAGCATGATCCGGAATCGGACAGTTGCACGACCAGGCCGGAGCCGCCACTCGTCTGGGAAAGCCCACCGCATTGTGGCGCATATTTCCTTGCGCTGCGCGCGCGTTTTCGGTCGAAGTAGGCGTGACGCTGATCCTTATCTTCGGGCGGGCCGAACCGCCGGGGTCCACCAACCAATGGATTGCGAAATAAATCTTTCCCGGCGGCGACGTGCTCGCCATGTCCGAAGTGCCGGGCGCGATCGAGCGCGCGGATATGTGGACCATTGATGTCGAGGTCTGGCGCCTGCACTACGCCATCACCCTGCGGCACTGGTTCGACCGCTTCCGCCCCAACGAAGACCGGGCGCGGGCGCTCTATGATGCGCGGTTCTGCCGGATGTGGTGGTTATGTCTGGCGGGCTGCGAACAGACCTTCCAGCTCAACACACAGACCGTGTTCCAGTTCCAGATGGCCCGGCGGCAGGACGCGGTGCCCTTGACGCGTGATTACCTGTTCCGCCCGCAGCTGGCCGCGGTTCC
>SKKS01000464.1 GCA_007123625.1 Paracoccaceae bacterium | reverse complement strand
GTTTGGGCGCATCATGCATGGCCTTGTAATAGGCCATGCGGCGCGCGCGGATCACATCTGCAGGTTCGGACGGCGGGGCCATCGCCGCAATCTGTGCAGTCACGGCATAGCCAACCACACTGGAGCCGTGTTCCGAGCACAGCATCGTGCCGCGGGTGAAGGCGTCAAATCCGCGCTTGCCCTGCACCACCTCGATGGCATTGCATACTGTGGGGGTATCGATCTGGCGCAACAGGGTCAGAAGGTCCGGGGTCATGTGTCTAGCCATTCCTTGAGGGCTGCGATTGTGCGGTCGGGTTGTTCCAGTGGCGGTAAATGGCCCGCGCCGGGCAAGATGACCAGCGTCGAGCGGGGCATCAGGCTATGCATCAGATCATGCCGGTCGCGCGGACAGGGGCGGTCAAGTTCGCCCATCAGAACCAGCGCAGGCCCTTTGTAGCGCCGCAGCGTTTCCGTGCGGTCCGCGCGGTCGCGCAGGGCAAGCGACTGGCGGCGGAACACATCCGGCCCAAGCGCGCGGGCCATGTCCATGCACAGATCCAGCGTGTCAGTATCGCAGGGATCAGCCAGATAGTTCGGTTTCATCTCGTCGCGCATGACGCCCTCCAGATCACCCGCCAGCGCGCGGGCGATCTGCGGGGCACGCCGAGTCTGCGCCTCGGGTGCTTCGGCCAACGGGTTGGTGTCCATCAGCGCCAGCCGTCTGACACGATCAGGTGCCTGGCGCAGCATCTCCATCGCCACGATTCCACCCATGGACAATCCGGCCAATGCGAATTGTGGCGGAGCATCTGACAGGATCGCGGTCGCCATGTCGGAAATGGTTTCGCCTGTCACTGGCAGGGCGTGATGCACAGGGCAGGGCAGGGCGGCAGGCACCTTGCCCCACATTCGGGCGTCACACATCATGCCGGGAATCAGGACAAGCCGGGTCATGCGACGCGCCGCGCCCCTTCGGACAGGGTCGCGAGTTTTGCCCAGGCGATTTCAGGGTCCACTGCACCGAAACCGGCAAAGGTCCCAAAGCCGCAATCACTGCCTGCGATCACGCGGTCAGTGCCCACGATTTCCGTAAACCTTTCCAGCCGCTGGGCCACCAGATCGGGGTGTTCGATGAAGTTGCTTGTGGTATCCACCGCGCCGGGCACAAGCACCTTGTCCGAAGGTATTTCCCGGGCCCGGTCGCGAAATACTGTCCATTCATGGCCATGGCGCGGGTTTGCGGTTTCGAACAGCACATAGCGGGCTGGCACGCGCATCAGCATGGGAAACACGGCCTCCATGCCGATGTCGCAGCAATGCGGCCCCTCATAGTTGCCCCAGCAGATATGCAGCCGCACACGGTCTATGGGCAACCCGTCCAGCGCGCGTTCCAGCGCTGTGACATGGGTTTCGGCCACGCGCAGGAACTCGGCGTCCGTGAGATCGGTGAACAGCATATGCCGTGACAAGGCCAGATCGGGGCAGTCGAGTTGGAGGTCAAGCCCCGCGTCAAGGATCGTGCGGTATTCGTCGCGCATCGCATCCGCCAGCGCATTGAGATACGCTTGGCGGTCGGGGTAATGGGCGTTCTGAAGGAACAGGCTGATGACCCCCGGCGAGGCTGCGTTCATGAACCCGCGCGACATTCCATGCGCGGCCATCGCGGCCTTGAGGTTGGCGATGTCCTTGTGCAACGCGTCCTGCCCGCGGCTTTCAACCGGACCAGTGCATTGCGGGCGCGCATAGGTGGGTGTGCCCCCGGATTTCGCCAGCCGGTCCAGAAATGTCGGGAACATCTTCAGATCGGCAGGGGCATTGCGGGCGCTGTCACCGGAAAACCCGGTATAGCGGTCCTTCACATAGGTCGCATAGCTGATCTTGGAGCATTCACCATCCGATACTATATCGACACCCGCCGCTTTCTGGCGACGGACATTTTCCAGCACCGCAGCAGCCATGCAGGCGTCAAAGGCGGCGGGGTCAATGGCTTCGCCGCGTTCGCGCGCGAAAAGGAAATCGACCACAGCCTGTGATCTGGGCAGCGATCCGACATGGGTTGTCAAGACTGGCATATGCGGCGTCCTTCAAGGCATTGGCAGCAAGGCGGGGCCAGTGTTGCCTGAGTATTTCTGGCAAGATGAAATCAGCAGTTTCGGGTCGGCCCTGCGGGATCGTCGGTGTTGCGGATGCGATACAGCGACGCCTCGCCCGTCATTGACGGGACCAGCGCATGTGAGAGGCCGGGCGGGATGGCAGCCGTGTCGCCGGGGTTGAGCACAGTGCTGCCGCCCTCCCATGTCAGCCGCCAATGCCCGCGCACCGGCATCAGCACTTCGTGGCGTTGCGTGGAATAGGCCGCGTCCGGGAGAGAGCCACGCGAGAGGAACGCCACCTCGAAACCGGGGCGGTCCGGCAGCAGGCCATCGACGTCGATCACCTTGCAGGGCTGGTGATCCGACAGCGCCATCATGTCCCAGTAGCGTGCGACATTACCCGGCACGACCTGCGCAGTGGTGGGTTCGGGAAAGGTCGCAAGTTCAGCATCCTTCAGAAGGGGCATGGGGGCCACATCGTCGGGCAGGCGCTGGCCCTTGCTGGTATCATACAGCTTGCCGTTCTGTCCCAGTACCAGCCCATGATCGCGCGCATCCTCGACCACCTGCGGTGCCCAGATCACACCGCCGCCCGCATCATCACCCCCAAGGATGGCCATGATCATTCCGTAATCGGTCCCGATATTCTCGAACCCGCGAAAGATGCCCGTGGGGATGTTGAAGATATCGCCTTCTTCCAGCACCACTTCGCCGGCTGTGCCCCAGCGCCCCCAGAAGAACCGCCAGCGGCCCTTGAGCACGAAGAAAACTTCCGCCGTACGGTGGCTGTGCAGGCTGTTGCGGCATTTGGGCGGCTGGCCCGCAGCCCCGATATTGAAGCCCGGCGTCTCGGCGATGTGCACATGCTGATCGGCACTTTCCGACACACCGCCGCCAATGATGGTGAAGTTTTCCTTCTGGTTGCTGCCCGGCGTATGGGCGTCGATAAAGGCGGTCTTGCAAGGCTTGAGATCGCCATAGCGGACAATGCGGGCTTCCATCTGGTCGGGGGTCATTCTTCACCTGTATGCAGGACGATCTGTTTCCAGACCGCCGTTTCATCGAAAAGCGTGTAGTCGCGCCGGATTCCCCAGCCATGGCGAGCATCCACACCGCCCCAGGGGCCGAATTCGGCATGGGTCGCGCCCATCACATGCACGCGCGCGCCGGTGGGCGGGCCAAACGCACCCCAGCCGTCATGGGTACCGTCAAGCGACCAGCGCACTGCAGCACGCGGGGGCATCAGCGGGTCGTCGCGGCCAATGACATGGTGAATGGTGAAGCTGGCTGACGGGAAAGCCGCGCGCAGTCCCATCCAGAAGCGTTCTGCCCCGTCATGCGAAAAGCTCTCGACCCCGCCAGGGTAGAGCAGATTGGCGGAGCGGTCATAGACCTGGGAAATCGCGGCGATGTCGGCATTCATGATCCGCGTCAGCGTATCTGCCAGACGTACGCCCCATTCATCGGTGTTCCCGCGCCCTGTATAGCGGCCT
>SKKS01000263.1 GCA_007123625.1 Paracoccaceae bacterium | reverse complement strand
TCGTCGCGCTCAGGGCAGCACATCGCGCACCGCTGCGGGGCCTGGGCCGTAAAGCGCCGAAACCTGCGCCACCGACACGCTCAGCGCGCCAAGGGTCCCGTCCGCCGCCCGCTCTGCGGCCGCATAGGTCCATGCCGGGGTTGCGACCTCGACACTGCGCCGCAGCACTCCGCCGCCGTCGAAAACGCCCAAGCGGTAGCGCTCGAACTCCTCGGCAAGCGGCACTTCGAACCCTGCCCAGCTGTCGCCCCCGATCCGCGTGCGCCGGACCCACGACACCGCAAGATCGCCCCCCGGCAACGGACGCGCGCGCAGGTGCACCGGCGCATAGGGCCGCAGGCCTACCCCGTCAAAGGCAATGATCTGCTCCACATGCGACGGATCGGTGACCGGGCGGCCCGCCGGTCCGGCCTTGAGGCGCCGCGCTAGGCCGCGCGCCTCCAGCGCCAGCGCGACCTGCTCGACCGCGCCATCCATCAGCACCACGGTGCTGCCTGCAGGCCATTGCGACGGCATCACCGCGTCCGTTCCCGCCTGCCCCCGCAACCGCAACGAAATCTCCCAGACCTCAGGGGTGAGGGGCGCAACTTCGGCGAACTGGAACAGCTCCCAGTCGCTGCCATTCCCGATTGCCATGATGTTCGCCCCCGCGAGCACCTGCTCTTCGCTGACCGACGCCAGGCTTCCGCCCGCCAACCGCACCCGCAGCGCCGGTCCCCGGTCCCAACGCCCCGGCGGCGCTGCGGCCAGCGGCGTTTCGCTGATCCCTACCCGCGCCTGTGCCGTCACCAGCGTGTTCAGCGCCAATCCACCGCCCAGCGGGCCATCATGAACCGCCACTGTACCGGGCCAGGGCCGGGCCGCGACCGCCACATGGGGGGCATGCGGGACCTCGGCTCCCCGGATCATCGGCAGGTCCAGATACACCGCGCTGACCGGCACCGGCGCCACGAAAGGCGCCAGCGTTACCGGCGTTTCGGCCGTTTCCACCGGCGCATGCACTGCAGGGTCCACGCGCACCGCCTCGATCGTGCGGCCCGCGCCTTCAAGCACCCGCGCGATCCGCCACAGCGCCCCCTGCCCCGAACCGTCGTCGAACCGCACCACAGCACCTGCACCAAGGCTCCGGGACGGCGGCAGCTCGAACCGCAACGTGTCGCGCGCCACGCGGGCCTCGGCCAACCAGCGCTCGGCCATCACCCGCGCCTCGGACCGGGTCAGCAACAGACCAAGGTCCCGGCGCGACAGGGAGGCTTGCGCCTCGTCCGGGAAGCGGGCTTCGGCCACCCGGGTGTCGAAATCGGCCTCAGCCTCGACAAAGCCCACCTGTACGCGCCCCACCAGTTCGGCCACCGACGCGCGCACCGCTTCCGGGTCTGCTCCGTCGCGGGCAACCAGATCGGCGCGCCGCAAGGATACCCCGGCGCGGCCGTCGCGCAGGCGGAACACCAGCGTTCCCGCCTGTTCGGCCACGTCGATTCCATAGGCCAGGATCAACGGCTCCAGCATCGCCCGCGCGCTGTCGGTCGAAAGCGCCGCGTACCCGCGCACCACTCCATGCAGTGCGCGCACATCGACTGCATCCAGCCCGGCGCTGGCGCAGATCTCGGCCACCACCGCCGCCAGCGGCTGGCCGGTGGCGCGCCCGCTGATCCAGTGACCACGCGCCCAGTTCGCGCCGTCGCTCCACAGCGCCCGGTTGGCCGGAAACCAAGGGAACGGCCGCGCATCCCATGCCCAGACGTGGGCACGCGACATATCCACCATGCGCCCGCCATAAAGCTCGGACAGCGGGTTGTGCGCCGGATCGGACCAGAAGCCGGTCATGGCGCGCAGATACTGCATCTGGATCACGTCATCGCGCCGCCCGGTCGAGAAATACGGCAGGCTGCTTTCGCTCGATTTCGGGTCCAGGAACTTGTTGGGCTGGTTGGTGCCCTTGTCGATGGCCGCGCAGCCCATTTCCGTGAACCAGATCGGCTTCGAGCGCGGCTCCCACGGCGAAGGCGCAGCCGCGCGCACCCCGCCGATGCGGTCGTGATGCGCGTTTTCCCACCAGCCGCGGAGGTCCTTGAAGCGAAACACCCAGGGTTCATCGTGGGCGCCATCAGTAATCGGCGTGCGCGCCTGCACCCGGCGCGCTTCGTCCGAGGCATAGAACCAGTCGAACCCCTCGCCCCCGGCGACGTTGCCGCCCAGGTATTCAAGGTCATAGATGCCGCACAAGCCAGAACCCTTGTCGCCCGCGTCCTTGTGCTCCGTCCCCTCGCGCCAGTCCGACAGCGGCATGTAATTGTCGATACCGATGAAGTCGATGTTCGGATCAGCCCAAAGCGGGTCCAGATGAAAGCGCAGATCGCCTTCGGGTGTCTGGTAGCCAGGATATTCGGACCAATCCGCAGCGTAGGTCAGTTTGACCCCCGGGCCAAGGATCGCGCGCACATCGACGGCCAGCGCCCGCAGGGCCTCGACCGCCGGAAAGCTGCCGGCGGGGCCGCGCATGCGCGTCAGACCGCGCATTTCCGAGCCGATGCAGAACGCATCGACCCCGCCCGCCGCCGCGCACAGCGCCGCCTGATGCAGGATGAACCGGCGATAGGACCATTCGTCGGGGCCGGTGTATTTGACCTGCCCCGGCACGATCTGGAAATGCTGCGCAACGACGGTGCCGAAGAAGTCGAACACCTCGACCTCGGACACCACGGTGCCGTCGGTGGTGCCCGTCAGACCCGGTGCGCGGTGGCCGGTGATGCGCCCGCGCCAGGGCAGAACGGGCTGGTCCGGCGCGTCGGTCCAGGGGTCACGCCGCCCGTTTCCGGGCATCTGGTCCATCAGCAGGAATGGATAGAACACCACTTTCTGCCCGCGCGTCTTGAGCGCGTCGATCGCTTCGATCACGGCGGCATCCGCAGGCGTGCTGCCATAGACGGGGCGCCCGTCCAACTGCGGCAATACCTCTGCCTGCGCGCGCGACAGCCCGCTCACCGACCAGGCCATTTCGTTGCCCTCGGGGGCATGAGATTCGACCTTGGGTCGTATCCGGCAGTCGCCCGCGCGCAGGTCATCGCCGAACCACGACGCGATCAGCAGGACCGATCCGCAGCGCGGCAATTCGGTCGTCAGCGCATCAAGCGCCACGTCCAGATCGGCGCGCGCCATGGGCGTGTTGACATTCGCCGCCTCGACCAGCCCCAGCCCCTTGTCGCGGCTGACCCGCGTGGTGGCCAGCGCATAGTCCCCGGTGCCGGGCATCAGCGCCACCGCCTCGACCAGCCGGTCCATGCCCGGTTCCGCCTCGGCCTGCGCTGCGCGCAGCACCTCGAAGCTGAATTGCGGAACCCGGTTGCCGAAACGCGCAAGCTCCAGATCCTCGATCACCACATAGGCGATCCCGCGATACGCCGGTGTCCGCGCAACCCCTTCGACAGCGGAAATCACCGGGTCGGGCAACTGCGTCTCGGTGCCGTGATAGACCCGCAGGTTCAGGTCCCCGCGCGCGATCTCCTCGCCATCGGCCCAGATCCGGCCCACACCCAGAATCGGCCCCTCGCACAGCGCCAGCGCCAGGCTGAACGCATAGGCATATTCCGTGATCTCGGTACGCGGCCCCGCTTTTCCACCGCCAAAGCTCTGTACGTCGCGGCTTTCCTGGAACCGCGTGGCCCAGATCACCTGTCCGCCCAGCCGCACCCGCCCCCAGACCCGCGGCACCGGCGCGCCCTCACCTGCAGCGGTGACGCGCAGCCGGTCCAGCCGTGCGCCCTCCACCTGACGGGTGCCGCCCGACAGCAACCGCCGGTCCAGACCCATGCCGAGTGTCGCACCGATTGCCTGTCCGATCACTGCACCAGAAAGGCCCAGAACCGCCCCCCCGAAACCCGAGCCAAGCGCCGCACCCGCCGCCGAGAGAACCAGTGTCGCCATTGCCTGCTCCTTTCAAAGCCCGCCCCGGTGCATCCGCACGCCGTCCCGGCCTATCATCTGTGCAAAAATATCCTGGGGGAGTCGGCGGCATCGTCGACGGGGGCAACGCCCCCACCCGCACCGGCCGCATTGCCCGGCCCGGGCGGCGCCAGCCAGAACCGCGCCACTACCATCCGTGCCCAGGGCCCGGCAAGCGGGCTCTCCAGCACCCCGTGGCGCCCATAGGCATGCACGAACCCTGCGCTTGCACCACAGGCCGTCTGGATGCCCAGATGCCGCGCCGGTGCGGCCCGTTGCAGACGGAACACCAGCACGCAGCCCGGACCGCCAGCCTCAGGCGCGGGTGCAAGCAGCGCGGCCAGCGCGTCCCAAAGCGGCTCGGCCCGCGCATCGTCGGACAGCGGGCCATAGGGCGGCAGCGCGTATGGCTCGGGCCCGTGCAGCGCCCGCCAAAGCCCCCGCACCAGCCCCAGACAATCCGCGCCTGCCCCGCGCACCGATGCCCGGTGCCGGAACGGAGTGCCGATCCAGCTGCGCGCCAGCGCCACCACTTCCACGCCGCGTGTGTCGTCGGGCGTGTTCATGCGCCATCCCCCCGCAGCGCGCCACCGTCGTTGACCCCGTCCTGGCGCGGATAAGCCAGAATCCAATCCTCACGCGGGATATGAGGAAATCCACGAAAGTTCATGAAATTGTTGAACTTCAATCGGCAGGTTTCGGCGCGCTTGTCACACCCGGCTACAAGCCGCACCATGTCACCCGGTGTGGGCACGCGCCCAAGCGCCTGCCAAAGGGCCACCGTACGCGTTCCGTCCGACACAAGCCGATCCGAGCGGATCACGCCCACCTGCCCGGCGGCCGCACCGTTCAGCACCTCCAGCCGCCCCAGCTCGAACCAGCGATCTTCGAAACCGCCCAGACCCCCGAACCCGAAACGCTGCCCCTCGGCCACGTTGCCCGCGGCCAGGTCGACGGCATAGCCCGGCGCGTCAAGGTCGAAACGACAGGCACCATCGCCCAGCACCGCCCCACATTGCGCCTGGAAAACCCGCCCGCGCGTCTGGTTCAGGACTTCGGACAACCCGCGCAGTTCGGCGCGAAACGCCCCACCCGCGCGCGCGATCTCGCCCAGATGGCCGCGAAAGGCCAGCCGCCGCTGGTGGGACGCGGCCCAGTTGACCTCCCACAGTTCCACCGCGGCGCCGTCATACAGGCCCGCCATGATGTCGGCTTCGGTCAAGCCCGCATCGACCAGCGCGCCCAAGGCTTCGGCGTTGTCCACCGCCAGCCCCGCGCTGCGTTCGACCGCGCGCGCGCTCAGCCCGGAGTCGGCGCGGAACGTGGCCCCGTCAAAGGCAAGATCGCGGTCATGGTCGGTGAACCCCATCACCACACCATCCGCGCGGGTCAGCCTCCAGCAGCGTGCGACCGTAGTGATCCCGGTTTCCAGATGCGTCTGGAGGCTCATGCGCGGATCTCCACCACCGGCACGCGCGGCAATTCGCCCGCCCGGAAACTGGCCATCGAAACCTGGATCACATCGGTGTCGAAGCGCACCGGCACGTCGAATTCGAAACCTGCGTGCACCTCGGCGCCCTTGCCCGGCGGCATCTCGAACGTTACCGCGCCGGTTGTGGCGTCCAGTGCCCAGCCCGCGCCATCCACCAGAAGATCGCTGCCCAGAGCGATCTGCACGCTGCCCGCCACGGGTCTTGTGATCGCGCGCCATTCCACCTGCGCGCCCGAACGATACGCCTTGCGCAGATGGAACACACGCCGGTCTCCGTCGCCCACGCCCAGCAACTGGTCCGTCGCCGACACCGCCCGCGAGGCCGGCGCCGAGCGATAGTCCGACCAGTCCTTCCAGCGAAACCCGTGCAGACGCCCGCGCCGGGACTCGAAGAACGCGATCAGCGCTTCCACATCATCAAGCGCCCGCAGCCCCAGCCCCGCATCATAGCGGCGGCGCGATTGCGCCCAGGGGCTGTTGCGTTCCTCGTGACCGTTGGTCAGCGTCACCACCTCGGTGCGCCGTTCCGGCCCGCCCAAAGCGCCGAAACTCAGGTTGGCGGGAAAGCGGACATCGTGGAATCCGCCGCCCGCAGTATCAGTACTTGCGCCCGTCATGTCAGTAATTCCTTTCCCCACGGGCCAGCACCCGGCCCAGTTCGGCGGCGATCTGGGTCTGCGAGCGGCGGAAGCCTTCCACATCCGGGGTCTGGATGTTCAGCGTCACCTGCACCGCGCGGCCCGATCCGCCTGCCGCCTGCACACCCAGCCGCCCGTCGGGGCCGCGTGCCAGCGGCATGATTGCCTCGGGGCCTGCCTCGCCCATCAACCCAGTGGCGCCGCCGCGCATGGGAAAGGCCGTGGCCTGTGCGATCACGCCCCCCTTGGCGAATGGCATCACCCGGCCAGACGCAAAACCGCCCCCCTGCGCAAAGGGCAGCATCGCCCCCATCAGCCCGCTGACCCCTTGCGCCAGCGCCGCGCCAAGCGCCCCTTGCACCGGCGCCATGGCCTGATTGTAGACCGCGCCCGACATGGATCGCGCCACCATCCGCAACGCATCCTTCAGGCGCATGCCGTCGAACACCACCCCGTCGAACGCGCGGCGCAACCCGCCGCCGAACGACCGCGACAGCGTGTCGACCTGCTGGCCGGTAAAGGCCATTGACCGCTCCAGCCCGGCAAGTTCACTTTCAAACCCCGCCACCATGCCGCCGGTATTGCCCAACCGCAGCTCCAGCGCCGCCAGCTGGTTCTCGAATTCGCTCAGATCGGTCATGGTGTGTTTCCTTCGTCAGGATGGTTTTCGCCGGAACCAGGGCGCCGGTCCGGATAGCGCGCCGCCAGTTCCTCAAGCCGCGCACGGCTCAACGGCTGCGCGCCCCCCTCGAACCCCAGCATCACCGCCAGCTCCACCGGCGTGAGCGCCCAGAACTGGGTCGGCGTCAGGCGCAGGTCGCGCAAACCCGCCCGCATCAGCGCGGCCCAGTCGAAATGCGCACTCCCGCTCATGCCTGCACTCCCGCTCATGCCTGCCCTGGCCGCGCAAAGGCCCGCGCCAGCAACAGCGCCGCCACCCGCGAGGCCTCGACCGGGCCGCCGCGGATCTCGGCGGACAACAGGTCTTCCGCCGCGCCCTGCCAGCCGCCCCCGCGCAAGCCCGCCACAATCAGCGCCAGCACATCGCGGCTGGAGAATCCGCCCGCCTCGAACCGCTCGACCAGCGCCACAAGGCTGTCGGCCCCAAGCGCGGCCTCCAGTTCCGCCAGCGCCCCCAGCGTCAGCTTCAGCACACGGCGTCGCCCGTCGATCCAGAGCGCCACCTCGCCCGCCTGTGGATTGGCCATCCCAGGCCCTCCGCTCAAAGCGCCACGAAATCAAGCGCCCCGGCCGAAGCCAGCGCGATTTCATACGTCGCTTCGCCGTTGTGACTGCCGGAATAGTCGAGCCCGGTGATCTGAAAGCGCCCTTCGATCACGCCGAAATCCGGGATCACCACCTGAAACTCGGGCACCTCGCCGCCAAAGAAGATGGCACGGGCGCGCTCATCGGTGCCCGAATCACGAAACACCCCCGACCCCGAGATCGCCGCCGACTTGACGCCTGCCCCGCCCAGCAACTCACGCCAGCCACCAGCACTTTCCAGGCTGGTCACATCCACCGTTTCCGCGTTGAAGCTGATGCGCGTGGCACGCAGGCCCGCAACGGTCTCGAACTGGCCGTCGCCGGTCATGTCCACCTTGATCAGCAAGTCCTTGCCGTTCTGCGCCCCCATGGGACCTCTCCTTCTTGCGCGGTCAGCACCGCTTCGATTTTAATTCCAGGCTTGCTCAGCCGTCATCCTCGACCCGGGCGCGAAACCGCAGGTCGATCCGGCGCACGCGGCCCCCTTGCAGCCGCCTCGCCTCGGCTCGGTCGAACCACATGCCCACCAGCCGCCCGCGCGACAGCGCCAGATCAGCCCCCGCCAGGAGGTCCGAAATCCGAACCGCCGCCTGCTTGGCCTGCAAGAACCCGGCGGCATCCGAAATCACCGAGATCACCAGCCGATGCTCGGCCCCGCCACGGCTCTTGTCCGAGCGGTCCAGCGCCTCCTCAGCGCCGATCAGAACATGCGTGCCGCGCATATCTGCGGGCGGGGCGGCATCGTGGATCGCGCCGCCGACCGCCGCCGACAGATCGCCATCACCCGACAGCCGGGCATGAATCGCCGCTTGCAGGGCGACCGCCATCGCATAGCTCATGCCGGATCCTCCTCGATCGCGCTGCAGACCAGATACCGACCCTTGGGATCGCTTTCGGCCACGCTCAAGATGCGAAACCGGCGATGGCCGGACTCCACAAGGCGGTGGCCGGGACGCGGGCGCGCGTTGCTCTCTATCGGTGCCGCGCGCACCGTTATGCGCAACCGCTGCACACCCTCCGGCCCAGTGTCGGCCAGCCGCTCGACGCCGCGCCCCGAGGCGCGTATTTCGGCCCAGAGCGTCCCCATCGAGATCCAGCTGATGACATGCCCGCCCGCCCCATCGGGGGCTGCCTCTGGCTTTTGCAGGACCAGCGCGCGGGTCAGTTGCGGCACGTTCATATGCCGCCCCCGATCCGCACCGCCCGCCACCGCGCGCACAATGCCGCCACGGCCTGCGGCAGCGCCCCCGGCGCAGCGCCCGCGTCGCGGTCCTCGTAGTGGCGCGCCGCCAGCAACATCACCGCCTGCGCCAGATCGGTCGGCAGATCGCCCCATTCCGCGCCGAACCCGGCTTCGAACCGGATGCGCACCCCGCCGCCCCAGGGGATCACCGGCAACACCGCACCCACCGGCACCAGCAGGGGGCGGTGCATGTCCGCCACCAGCCGCCAGCGCGCCGCGTCCACAACCATCGCCGCCCCGTCGCGACCGATCAGCGAGATCTCGTCAATCGTCGCGATCGGCGCGCACGGCAGTGGCTGGCGTTCCGAAGCCGCCCAAGCCCGCAGACGCAATTCAAACCCGCGCCGCAACAGCGCCTTGCCGGTGCGCGCCTCGATCGTGGCGATAGCCGCCCGCAGATACGCGGCCAGCATGTCATCCTGCGTGGTGTCGTCGGAAAACCCGCTGCCCATCCGCAGATGGGCGCGCAACCCCGCCACCGGCAACACCGCCTGCGCAACCGCGCCCGTTTCGATCAAGTCCATAGCGCCCTTCCTTGCCTCACGCCAAAGCGCGCCGCTCCGGTGCGGCAACCCGTCCCAACCGCCGCGCCCGTGCATTCACCTTGCATCAAATACTCCCGGGGGAGCCGCCGTCAGGCGGCGGGGGCTGGAAGCCCCCACCTGCCCGCAATCAGTCCTCGGCAAACCGAAGCAGCTTGATGGCCTTGAAATCCGACACATCGCCGCCCACGCGCTTCGTGGCATAGAACAGCACATGCGGCTTGGCGCTGAACGGGTCGCGCAGCACGCGCATGTCGGGCCGTTCGGCGATGGTATAGCCGGCACCGAAATCGCCGAATGCAATGGCATAGCTGTCCGTGGCGATATCCGGCATATCCTCGGCGATCAGGACCGGGTACCCCATCAGGCGCGCAGGCTCGCCCGCCGCCAGCCCGTCGGACCACAGGAAGCGCCCGTCGTTGTCCTTCATCTTTCGCACCGCGCCGGCGGTCTTGGAATTCATGACGAATGTGCCGTTTGCGCGGTATCCCGCACCCAGCGCATAGACCAGATCAACGATCGCGTCGGCGGCGTTGACCGAGGCGAAATCGCCGTCATTGCCGGTGGCGATATAACCCAGGCTGCCCCATTCCCAGACATCGTCGGCAATCTTGTCGTGGTGGAGGAACCCACGCGGCTTGTCCGCACCGTCCCCGTCGATAAAGGCCTTGGCCTCGGCGCGCGCAAACTTGCCCGCAATCCGCGCGGCCAGCCAGCCCTCGATATCGAAAGCCGAATCGTCAAGCAGGCGCTGGCTGGCCTTCGGCATGGCCGAAAGCTCGTGCAAGCGCACGGGGATGCGGTCGATCGAATGCCCGGTGCTTTCACTCACCGGCCCGGTTTCGGTTGCCCAGCCCGACGCCACATCGGAATGATCAACCAGCACATCGAACGAAGTCGCCTCGACCGTCACCACCGACGCGATGGCCCGGATCGAGGCTGTGGCGTGCAGGACGCCGCGAATGGCCTCGGCAGTCTGCGGGTCGACCAGATACCCCCCCTGACCGGCCGTCTGGGTGTTGAGCCCTTTGGTCTCAAGGTCGAGCCCGCGCATGGCGCTGTCGTCGCCCGAGCGCAGATAGACGTCGAACGCCTTGAGATGCGGTGCACCGGTGTCATCGGCGCGGCTGAGAACCGGGCGGGAAACCGCCGCTGCGTGTTTGCGATCCAGCATGGTCAGTCGTTCTTCCTGTTGTTGTTGCATCGTTGCGTGAATGTCATCCTGAAAGGCCATGAATTCGCTCAGGAACCCGTCGATGGCGGCCTTTGCCTCCACCACCGGGTGCGCGTTGCCCGCCGCCTCCGGCGCCGCGCAGGATGCATGGGTTTGGGTCATGGTGATCTCCTCGGTTGCACCCGCTCGCCCCTCAGCGCCGGGGCTGCGTCTCGGGATGCGCCAAGGTATAGTCATGGCGCGTAAACGCCCGCTGAGCACCCCGCACGCACCCGCACGCAACACCCGGTCCTGACCCGACACACCACCGTCCCAGCCATGCCTGTTCAGACAGGCAACACCTGTTCGCGCCGCAGTTCTGAATCGGGAACAATGGCTTGAAAGGTTCTCCCGCCCGTCTTCGGCGCGCAAGCGCGCCTCATCCCGTTGGGCGTGGCGGCCCGCGCGCTCTGCGCGCGCGGGCCGGGCCCAACCCCTGTCCGGTTGCAGGGAACCTGCGGCGGTGGCAGGGGGCGGGAGCACCGGTCAGACGAGCCGCAACGGCCACAACGAACAGGGCGCGACGCCGCGATTGACGCGCCAGGTTTTTTCTCACTCCTCTCTTGAGATCTCGACAAAATCGCCCACTTATGTAAATGTAAATAACATTAACACTCACGGAAGAGGAATCACCATGTCTACAGCGACACCCATTGCGTATTGGCCGCGCGAAATCGAAAGCTGGCTCGACACTTATGGCAAGGGCGCCTGGATCGCCGCCATGGTGCTGGGTTTCATCATATTTTGGCCCGTCGGGCTTGCCCTTCTGGCCTATATGATCTGGGGAAAGAAAATGTTCGGACGTTCCTGCCGCAAGAATGGCCTCGCTCCTACAAGGACCAGCAGCTCGGGCAATGCCGCCTTCGATGCCTACAAAGCCGACATGCTGCGACGGCTCGAAGACGAACAGGCAGCCTTCGAGGGATTTCTCGAACGTCTGCGAGCCGCAAAGGACAAGGCCGAGTTCGACGCCTTCATGGACGAGAACCGCGCGCGCGGTGACCGCACACGACCGGACGGGCCCGTTGCCGACACCTGAAAACACTGCCCTGGCCGTGGCAACCGCTGCGGCCAGAACATTTTTCTGCGGGCGGGGCAAGACCGTTGCGCCATGCACCGATCCATCCCCAAAGAACGGCGTCGGCCTCACAATACGGGCAGGCGCCCCAGCGCAAACGGCCCCAGATAGAGCGTCCCGCCCTGTGCGGTCAGAGGGAGCGTGAGTGTGGTTTCATCACCGTCCTCGCGCGCGAGGCCACCCAGAAGCCCCAGGATCAGCGGGTCCATCCCCGGGTCCCACAACCCGGCGGCCCGCAGTCCGTCAAGCAGCAGGCGCCAGTTCGCAAGCGTCACGGAAACATCTCCCGCGACCTGACCCGCACCGTCGACTTGTAGAGCGCCCTCGGCGTTCAACGACACCGCACCCCAGTCGATCGTCAGACCACGCAGATCCAGCGCCTCGATCCGCGCGTCGGAACCGGCGGCGCGGTAAAGCGGGCGACCGAAACGAACCACACCATCCAGATGCACCCTTTCGATCACGGGCGGCAAGGCGCCATTGGGGTCAACTTGTGCCAGAAACCCGGGCGGTGGGCGCAGGCCAAGAACCTCGGCGCCGATTTCATGCGCGTGCGGATCGTCGTCCAGTGCCCGGCTGGCCAGCCGAACCTTGTCAGCCCGCAACGAATCCCCGGACACGCCGCGCGCGCGCAGCGCCTCGATCACCAGATTCGCCCGGTCAAGCCCAATCTCGGACGAGGCCCGCGCCACAAGGCTTGCGCGCATATCGGAGCTGTTGAGCATCCAGTCGGCGCCAAGAACCCGCAAACTCTGGTCATGCGGGAACACCACCAGCACATGGTTCGGCTTGTAGCTGAGCGCGAACACCTGCGCAAAGGGCGCGGACCAGGCAAGATCCGGCGTGTCATAGACCGGCTGTGTCAGTGTCAGGTCGAACCGGTTCGGGAACCCGCGCACGCGAAGGGATTCGACACTGGCCTCCGGCGTGGCCGCGATCCATGCGGTCGCCTCGCGTTCCACGGCCCTAGACCCGAAGAACCAATACCCGCCCCAAGCCAGGAACGCGCCAATGATGCCCACAAGCAGCACGCGCAGCATCGCACCCTCCGATCTGGCAGCATCGCCCCGCGCAATCTGCCACCCCACGACTCCTTACACCGCCCCGCGCCTCTCGCGCCAGTCACATGCGCAAGAGCGCAAGACGGTCCCGAAGCAGTTGGCATGCACCGGAGTCGCGGCCACGCGTTCTGGACCGGGTGCTTCCCTTTGGGTTGGTCATCGGAAGGGAAACGCCACGTCGCGCGTTTCGGCTTTCCCCTTCGGATTTCGGGCAACGTCAAGTCCGCCACCGCCGACGATGCGCCGCATATATCAAGGGGCGGTCGCATGGCGCATCGCGCGGGACGGAGGCAGCTTGCCCCTCCAATCCATGCGGTCGACTCCAATCGCGCCGGTGGTTTCCTGGACCCACACCCTATGCCAGTGCTAC
>SKKS01000165.1 GCA_007123625.1 Paracoccaceae bacterium | reverse complement strand
TGAAACGCCTTGTCGCCCTTGCCCTTCTTCTGGTGATTGCCGCGCCCGCAACGGCACAGGAAAGCGCGCGCGTGCATGCGCTGCTGATCGGGGTCGGCACCTATACCTATCTGCAGGATGCCGATCTGGACGGCCCTGGGCCGGATGTTGCCCTGATGGCGCAGGTGCTGGTGGGACGCGGTGTGACGCCCGAGAGCATTGTCGCGCTGACCACCGCGCCCGGACTGCCGGACCTGCCGGCGGGTCTGACGCTGGGGGCGCCGACACGGGCTGCGATCGTGGCGGAAATGGCGCGCCTTTCGACCGTTGCCGCGCCGGGCGACACGGTGATGTTCTACTTCTCCGGCCACGGCAGCCAAGCGCCGGATCTGGACGGCGACGAGCAGGGCGGCATGGACGAGATCTTCCTGCCAATGGATGTGCGCGGCTGGTCGGGTGCGACAGGGCTGGTGGAGAACGCCATTATCGACGACGAGCTGCGCGAATGGGTGCGCGGGCTTCTGGAGCGTGACGTGGCCTTTGTGGGCATACTCGACGCCTGCCATGCGGGTACGGGCTTTCGTGCACTCGGCGACGAGGGCGCGGTATCGGGGCGCGCGCGACTGGTCGATCCGGAGGCGCTGGGAATTCCGGCCGATGCCGCGTCGGCGCGGGACGTTGCAACGGCTGCGGGGCCGCAATCGGCGCCGCTCTCGGGTCAGTTCCTGTTCCTTTATTCGTCGCACGCCAATCAGCGGTCATTCGAATTCCCTGTGGACGCATCCGCGACACGCTGGCACGGGTCCTTTACCCTGGCGCTGACCCAGATCCTGCGCGAGGCCCCGCGCGCCACATGGGAGCAGATCCTGTTCCTGACCCGTGACCGCATGACCCGTGGCACCGGACAGCAGGACCCAGGCGCCGAAGGCAGCTTGCTGCAGATGACGGTCTTTGGCGCGCCGGGTCCTGCGCGGCTGGCGGTGGCGGGCGCCACCTTGCAGGCGGGGCTGCTGCAGGGGATGGACGCAGGCGCGACCCTCGCGCTTTTCGACCGCGCCGATGCCGAGACACCGATCGGCCTTGCCCGCATCGCACGGGTGGACATGATGGAGGCCATGCTGGAACCCGAGGGGGCGGCGGCACTTCCCGCGGGCGCTGTGTGGGCCGAAGTGATCACCCCTGCCCCGCCACCGCCGCTGCGCCTTGCACCGCCGCGCCGGGCCGATCCGTACGATGGCGCCGACTACGCGGACTGGCTGCACGCGCTTGACGCGGTGATCGCCGCCGGGGTTGCCGTGCAGGATCCTGCACGCCCGGATCTGGTGCCGGTGCTGACAGGGGGGCGGGTGGCACTGGCGGGTCCCGACGGCGTGTTCGATGCCGATGGCCCCGGCGCCACCACCCGCATCGCCCCGCGCGACGGCGAGGATGCGCTGGCCGCGACCCTGCGCGTGATCGAAGCAGGCGCGCATGCGCTGCGGGTGCGCGCGGTGCTGACCGGCATGACGGGGGCTGCCGCGCGTTTCATGGCGCCGCCGGTGACGGTGGACCTGATGCGCGCCGCCGGAGCGCGGCTGCAGGACGGGACCTGCGCCCCCGCCAGTGCGCCGTTCCTGCCCCATGACCCGGCGCAGCCCTTGCTTGAATGCGATGATCTGCGCGTCAGCGTCACCAACCGCAGTCCGCGCCTTCAGGATGTGACCGTGTTCTATCTGGACCGCGACTTCGTGCTGACCCCGCTGTGGCCGCTGGACGGGCGCTGGAACCGGCTGGAACCCGGACAGGCTGCGCCCCCCATCGATCTGTGGGTGCCGCCGGGCAGCACCGCCCAGCCCAAGCGCGAAGAACTGATCGTGGTCGCGTTGCAGACCGACCCGGGCGCGCCACGCGCTGATCTGTCAGCGCTGGCAACGCCTGCTGGGTTGCGCGCGCTGCCCGATGTCGGGAACGATGCTGCGCTGGCGGGGTTCTGGGCCACCGTGGACGGGCTGATGCACCCCGGATCGGGCAGCCGCTCGGGCCTTGCGACCGGCGCGCGCAGCCCGGTCACAGTCATTCGCCATCCGGTGCGGCTGTTGCCGCCGGGCGGCTGAGAAAAGCATTTTTCCTGCCGGGTGCTTGCACCGGGTTCCTTGTCGAGAGGGTACGACCATGCTGACCATTGACCGCATGTTGATCGCCGCTGCCGCATTGGCTGGCATAGCAAGTGCCAGCCCGCCCGCGCACGCCCAGACCGCCCGCGCCGAGTTGCCGCCGGCCGAAACGCTGGATGCGCTGGCGCCCGCGGGCTCGCCCTTCGCCTATGCGCTGAGCGGCCAGAAATCCGAAATGCTGACCGAGGCGGCGGCGGCTCCGCCCGAATCCTCGCGCGTGGTCGGCGGGCGGGTCGCGGACAATGGCGCATGGCCCTGGCAGGTGGGACTGGTGCTTGCCGGGCGCCCGGTCGGCCCTCAGACGCATTTCTGCGGCGGCTCGATGGTGCTGGATGACTGGGTGCTGACGGCGGCGCATTGCCTGGTGGTGCCCGATGCGAATGGCGCGTATTTCGTGCTGGCGCCGCACCAGCTCCAGATCGTGGTGGGCACCAACACCCTGCGCCCCGGCGCGGGCGATGTGGTGGGCGTGCGCAGCATTCATCTGCACCCGGGCTATGATCCGGACGGGTTCGACGACGACATGGCGCTGGTCCGGCTGGAGCGGCGGCCCGCAGCGCCGTTCCAGACCGTTTCGGTGCCGACATCCGAATTCGCCAACATCCTGGACGAACCCGGCATTCCCACCATCGTCACCGGCTGGGGCCTGACTGAATGGGGCACCAAACCCGCCGAGATGCACGAGGTGCAGATCCAGATGATGCCGCGCGAGTTGTGCAATGCGGACCTTCTGGAGGGGCCGATGACATTGGCCGCCAACGGCTTCGTGCTGGCTGTCGAGGCGCTGGGGGTGACCGATGACGACGCCCAGATGTTGTGGGAATCGCTGCTGGAACGCACGCCGCAACCGCTGAGCGCCAACATGATCTGTTCGGGCGCCTTCGAGGGCGGCAAGACATCGTGCAACGGGGACAGCGGCGGGCCGCTGGTGGTGCCGCTGCAGGATGGCAGCTATACGCAGGTGGGCGTCGTTGCCTTCGGGCTGGCGGATAACACCAGCCGCAGTTGCGACACCAGCGCGCGGTTTTCGGTCTACATGCGCACGGCGAATTATCTGCCCTGGATGAACATGGTGCTGAGCGCGAATCCCTGAGCGCAAGGCGGGCGCGTGACACGATGGCTTGCGGGCGCATGGACGATGCGCCCGCTCCAGCAACAGGGGAACGCAATGTCCTGTGGTCAGGGAACCTTTTCGGCCTGGGGCGCGACGGCCTGTGCGATGGTGTTGGCTGCCTGCATGTCCGATCCGCCCGAGTCGTCGCCGCCGGTCGGGGTGGAAACCCAGCGCGGGCACGCGCGGGTGGTGCTGGCCGACGGACGCCGTTGCCGCGCGCCGTTTCCGCCCACGCCGGACCAGCGGGCAACCGGCACACTCGAGGGCTGCGGCCAGCCGTGGCCCTATGCGATGGAGCTTGCGCCGCGCAGCGGCGGGCAGATGCTGGTTGACATCGTGCTGGGGATCAACGCCGCTGTCGGGTCGGTTTTCGGCGGCCCGGCCGAGCGCCGCGCGGTGTGGATCCTGCGGATCGACGGCCCGGATGAACAGCGTTGGCGCTGGCAGGTCAGGCAAGGGCCGGACGACCGTGGCGCGCAGGGCGAGCCGCTGCGCCCCTGATCCGCACCTTGCCGGTGACTGACGCAACGTCACCCATCGGCCCCACGAGGCAGAAGCCCCGCCAAACCGCTTCGATCCGCGCGCAAACCCACTTTTCGGGTATGAAACGCCATGCTACACCGATTCCATGGTCGCGGCACAAACCCCGACGAACGCGTGTGTCCTGGGAGCGTTACCGCGATTGTGCGACGGTCAAAGACCAACACAAGGGAGTGTAAAAATGAGAAAGTTTCTGCTGGCCAGCACCGCACTGGCATTCAGCGCCGGAGCGGCGATTGCCGATGACATCAAGTTCGGCGTGCTGCTGGGCTTCACCGGACCGATTGAATCGGTCACGCCGCATATGGCGGATTCGGCGGAAATGGCCTGGAACGAGATCAACGCAGCCGGCGGGATTCTGGGCGGTCAGATGATCGGTTCGGTACGCGCCGATTCGACCTGTCTTGATGCCAGCGCCGCGCAGTCGGCCGCGGAACGGCTGATCTCGTCGGATGGTGTGGTCGCGATCATGGGCGCTGACTGCTCGGGCGTGACCATGGCGGTGCTGCAGAACGTCGCCATGTCGGCGGGTGTGCCGATGATCTCGCCCTCGGCGACGTCGCCTGCCTTTACCACGACCGAATCGAACGGGCTGTTCTATCGCACCTCGCCGTCGGATGCGCGGCAGGGCGCTGTTCTGGCCGAAATCCTTCAGGACCGTGGCATTACTTCAGTGGCGGTGACCTACACCAACAACGACTACGGCTCGGGCTTTGCCAATGCCTTCATCGAGAACTTCGAAGGCGTGGGCGGCACGGTCACCATTTCGGTTCCGCACGAGGATGCGCGCGGCGACTATTCCGCCGAAGCGGGTACGCTGGCCTCGGCCGGTGGCGAAGCGCTGGTGATCCTGGGCTACACCGACGGCGGCGGCTCGATGCTGCGTACCGCATGGGAGCTGGGCGCGTTCGACCAGTTCTTCATCGGCGACGGCATGTATGGCGATGAGTTGGTCGAAGCCGTGGGCGAAGCGCTTGAAGGCACCGTGGGCACCCTGCCCGGCGCCGAAGGCGAAATGGCCGACGCATTCGCCGCCCTGGGCCAGGCCAACAATGTGGTAACCGCAAGCTCGTTCACCGGCGAAAGCTACGACGCTGCCGCACTTCTGGCGCTGGCCGCTCAGGCCGCGGGCGAAGCGACCCCTGAAGGCATCGCCGCCAACATCCTGAACGTTGCCAACGCCCCGGGCGAGGAAATCCTGCCCGGTGAACTGGGCCGCGCGATCGAGATTCTCGCCAATGGCGGCGAGATCAACTACGTCGGCGCCACCGATGTGGAGCTGATCGGACCCGGCGAAGCCGCAGGTACCTACCGCGAGTATGTGGTTGAGGGCGGCGAGTTCGTGACCCTGCGGTTCCGCTGATCGCGACGCCTGACTGAACGCCAGACGGCCCGGGGGGCAGCCCTGTCCCCCGGGCCTTTTCGGACAATAAAGGATCCCGGGCTACGGGACCGTCCACAGGGAGACTGCGATGGCGATGATCCGGGTCGAGGGTCTGCACAAGCATTTCGGCGGGTTTCATGCGGTCGATGGCGCCAGCCTGAGCATTGAAAAGGGATCGATCACCGGATTGATCGGCCCCAATGGCGCGGGCAAGACGACGCTGTTCAACGTGATCGCGGGCGTGTTGCCGCCGACCTCGGGCAAGGTGCTGATGGAGGGCGAGGATATCACCGGCCTCCCGCCGCATGCGTTGTTCCAGAAGGGTCTGTTGCGCACCTTTCAGATCGCGCACGAATTTCACACCATGACCTGCCGCGAGAATCTGATGATGGTGCCGCCGCACCAGTCAGGCGAAAACCTGTGGTCGGCATGGTTCGAGCGCGGCAAGGTCCGCGCCGAGGAAGAGGTGCTGCGCCGCCGCGCCGACGAGGTTCTGGAATTCCTGACCATCGATCACATCGCCGACGAAAAGGCGGGCATGATCTCGGGCGGGCAGAAGAAGCTCCTGGAACTGGGCCGCACCATGATGACCGACGCGCGCGTGGTGTTTCTGGACGAGGTCGGCGCCGGTGTGAACCGGACGCTGCTGAACACGATCGCCGACGCGATCGTGCGCCTGAATCAGGAGCGCGGCTATACCTTCGTGGTGATCGAGCATGACATGGATTTCATCGGCCGCATCTGCGATCCGGTCATCTGCATGGCCGAAGGCAAGGTGCTGGCCGAGGGCACGCTGGACGAGATCAAGGCCAACGAGGCGGTGATCGAGGCCTATCTGGGCACCGGACTGAAGAACAAGGTTGTCCAGAAAGAGGAGGCCACACTGTGATCCGCCCTGCCCCGTTTCTTGCGCTGGCGCTGTCCGTGCTGCCTGCCCCCCTTCTGGCGCAGGCGCCATGCCTGCCCCTGGGTGGAGAGATCGCGCTTTGCGGCGATGGCACGCCGTGGGCCGGTGCGCAGCCGTTGCCGATCACCGATGACGACGACTTCATCGCCTATGAACTGCCGCCGCTGTATCTGGAAGCCAGCCTGGAGTGGCTGGATGCGAGGGACGCGCGCACGCCAGAGGCCGCGCTGGTACTCATGCAGGACATGCTGCGCGAGGAGGCCGCAGCCGACGGGGACCCGCCCCCCGTGCGGACGCTGCGCGACACAATCGCGACCGACCATGCCAGCGTCGCGCTGGATGTCTATACCGAGGTGTTCGACGGCCAGGACTATCCGCTTGCGGTGCTGCTGGTCGCTGACGGCGGCGGCTGGCTGACCCTGTTCCTGTCGGGCGATGAACCGATGGCGGCCGCGACGTTCGAGGCCGAGGCACGCGCACTGGCGGGCCTCTTGCGCCCCGTACCGGAGGGCTGAGCGATGGCCGACCCCTTTCTGATCGGCGAAGCGATGACCGGCGGCTATGGCGGCGCCGACATCCTGCATGACTGCACCATTTCCGTCGAACGCGGCGAAATCGCGGTCATCGTGGGCCCGAACGGCGCGGGCAAGTCGACAGCGATGAAGGCCGTGTTCGGCATGCTGCAGTTGCGCATGGGCAGCGTGCGGCTGGACGGCGAGGATATCACCCACCTCAGCCCGCAGGCGCGGGTGCGTCAGGGCATGGGGTTCGTTCCCCAGACCAGCAACATATTCCCGTCGATGACGGTCGAGGAAAACCTGGAAATGGGGGCCTTTATCCGCAACGACGACATTTCCGAAACCCGTGAGCAGGTGTTCGACCTGTTCCCGATCCTGCGCGACAAGCGTCGCCAGCCTGCGGGTGAATTGTCGGGCGGCCAGCGCCAGCAGGTCGCCGTAGGCCGCGCGCTGATGACAAAACCCAAGGTGCTGATGCTGGATGAACCGACCGCCGGCGTGTCGCCAATCGTCATGGACGAGCTGTTCGACCGGATCATCGAGGTGGCGCGCACCGGCATACCCATCCTGATGGTGGAACAGAACGCCCGCCAGGCGCTCGAGATCGCCGACAAGGGCTTTGTCATGGTCCAGGGTGCCAACCGCTACACCGACACCGGCAAGGCACTTCTGGCCGATCCTGATGTCCGCAAAAGCTTTCTGGGGGGGTAAGGCAGATGCGGCACCCGATCCCGACCATCTGCGCGTCAGCGCTGGCCGGTGCGGCCTTGCTGGCGCCTGCCGCCGCGCACGCGGACGACGCAACCCGCTGCACGGTGACGCATGTCTGCGCCGACGGGGCCTGCGGTATCGAAACGGAGTTTACCACGCTGTTCCTGTCCGACCGGGACGGGCGCCTTGTGGTCGAGTTCGATGCCGCGGGCGAGCCACTGCTGCTGGACCCGCTGGGCAATGCGCCTGCGGGTATCACGCTGCATGGCGCAGGTTTCGGTGCGGAAACCATGGTCATGATGCACGAACCCGCAACGGGGCGGCTGGCGCTTCTGATGCTGCCGCCGGCCGATGCCGCCCATTCGGGCCTGATTTCAGCCGATTGCGAAAGGAACTGAGCCCATGGACATTCTGTCCGCGCTGGTGACGCTCACCAATTTCGTCATGATCCCGGCATTCGCCTATGGCAGCCAGCTTGCGCTTGGCGCGCTGGGGATCACGCTGATCTATTCCATCCTGCGATTTTCGCATTTCGCGCATGGAGATGTCATGGCCTTTGGCACCATGGTGGTGATCTTCACCACATGGGGATTGCAAGCCGCCGGGATCACGCTGGGAGGCGTCCTACCCACAGCGTTGCTGGCGATCCCGGTGGGGATTGCGGCGATGGTGGTGTATCTGCTGACGGTCGACAGGCTGGTTTATCGGTTCTTCCGACAGGTCAAGGCAAAGCCGCTGACCTTCGTCATGGCCTCGCTCGGGGTGATGTTCATCACCAACGGGCTGACGCGGCTGTTCATCGGCACATCGGAGCGGCGGTTCGAGGATGGCGCGCGCTTCATCTTCACCGTGCGTGAGTTCCGCGAATGGACAGGGCTGGCCGAAGGGCTGGCGCTGCGTTCGGCGCAGGCGATCACCATTGTCGCAGCGCTTCTGGTCATGGTCGCGCTCTTCTGGTTCCTGACCCGGACCAAGTCCGGAAAATCCATGCGCGCCTATTCCGACAACGAGGATCTGGCGCTGCTGTCGGGGATCAACCCCGAACGGGTGGTCACCATCACCTGGGTCATCGTCGCGTCACTGGTGGTGATCGCAGGCACGCTGTACGGACTGGACAAGGGGTTCCGGCCCATCAACTACTTCCAGCTTCTGCTGCCCATGTTCGCCGCCGCGATTGTCGGCGGCCTGGGCTCGCCCATTGGCGCCATTGTCGGCGGCTATGTGGTGGCGTTCTCGGAAATGGGCATCACCTATGCCTGGCGGCGGTTCTTTGCGCATCTGCTGCCCGAAGACATGGCCCCCGACAGCATGCTGCAACTGCTGCCGGTTGACTACAAGTTCGCGGTAACTTTCGCGATCCTGGTGATCGTGCTGATCTTCCGTCCCACCGGTATTTTCAGGGGGAAATCGATATGAGCGTGAACTGGCGCAATGTCGGCCTGTTTGCGGCAATGGGCGTGGTGCTGTTGTTGACAGCGGCCTTCCAGAGCTGGCAGCTTGCCCTGACGATCCTGAACATGAGCCTGATTTCCGCGATCATGGCGCTGGGCGTGAACATGCAGTGGGGCTATGCGGGGTTGTTCAACGTCGGCATCATGGGCTTTACCGCCGTGGGCGGAGTTGCGGCTGTGCTGATCGCCATGCCGCCGGTGCCCGAAGCCTGGGCCGCTGGCGGCTTTGGCGCCATGCTGGGCCTGATGCTGGGCGTGGCCACGATCCTGGCTGCGGTCGCCGTCTACAAGCGCATGGCGCCGGGGCGGATGCGCGGTCTGGTGATCTTTGCGGTGATCGTGGTCGGCTGGGTCGTGGCGCGCTTTTTCTTCGCACCGGCCACACAGGCCATTCAGGCCGTGAACCCCGCATCCGAAGGGTATCTGGGCGGCCTTGGCCTGCCGGTGATCCTCGCCTGGCCGGTCGGCGCGGTCTTTGCCGCGGGCGCCGCCTGGATCGTGGGCAAGGTCAGTCTGGGGCTGCGCTCGGATTATCTGGCCATCGCCACGCTGGGCATATCGGAAATCATCATCGCCATCCTGAAACACGAACGCTGGTTGGCGCGCGGGGTCAACAACGTCACCGGCATTCCGCGCCCTGTCACGCGGCCCGTGGATCTGCAACCACTGCCCTGGGTGCAGGAACTTGCCGTGCGTCTGGGCTGGACCGTATCCGAAACGGCGGCGATCCTGTCGGCGCTGGGCTATGCGGCACTGTTCACCATCGTCCTCGCGATCCTGATCTGGCTGTCGGAGAAAGCGCTGAATTCGCCCTGGGGTCGGATGATGCGCGCCATCCGCGACAATGAAGTCGCCGCCCGCGCGATGGGCAAGGACGTGACACGCCGACACCTGAACATCTTCGTGCTGGGGTCAGCGGTGTGCGGACTGGCGGGGGCGATGATGGTGTCCATGGACGGGCAGCTCACGCCCGGCAGCTACGAGCCCCTGCGCTTCACCTTCCTGATCTGGGTGATGGTGATCGTAGGCGGGTCGGGCAACAACTGGGGCTCGGTGCTGGGTGCATTCGTCATCTGGTTCCTTTGGGTTCAGGTCGAACCGGCAGGCCGCTGGCTGATGGAGACGGTGACCGCCAACATGGACGTCGGCTCGGATCTGCGCCGCCACCTGCTGGATTCCGCGGCCTACATGCGGCTTCTGACCATGGGGGTGGCCTTGCTGCTGGTGCTGCGGTTCAGCCCGCGCGGGTTGATCCCGGAACGCTAGGGGATGGGCGCGTCCGCTGCAGGGCTGCGCAACGCGGCGGTGCTGTTGCCCGCCGCGGGCGCGTCGACCCGAATGCGCGGGCGCGACAAGCTGCTGGAACCGGTGGCGGGGCGACCGCTTTTGCGCCGTCAGGCAGAGCGCGCCCTTGCAACCGGCGCCGCCGTGGCCGTGACCTTGCGCCCGGAGGACCACGCCCGGCGTGCGGCGCTTGACGGGCTGTCGGTCGCGGTGCTGGCGGTGCCTGACGCGGCACTGGGGATGTCGGCCTCGTTGCGGCGCGGCGCGCGCTGGGCCAGCGACCGGGGCGCGGTTGCTCTTGTCGTCGTCTTGCCCGACATGCCCGAAATCACCAGCGCCGACATCCGCACGGTTTTCCAAGCGTGGGCCAGGGTGTCCGAACTGTCCCTGCGCGCCACCACTGCCTCCGGCATCCCCGGCCACCCCGTGGTCATCCCGAATGCGGTATTTCCGGCGCTGGCCAATCTTGCGGGCGATCGGGGCGCCAGCAGCCTCCTGCGCAACGCGCGCCACTGCCCGCTTGCGGGGGTGCGCGCGATAACCGACCTCGACACGCCCGAGGACTGGGACGCGTGGCGCGCCCGCCCCGATCCGCCCTGAGCCGACACACCTCGACCCGGTCCCGCCCCGACATCGCGGACACCACCGCCAATCATCTGTGCCCAAATATCCCGGGGGGAGCGCCCGGCACGGGCGCGGGGGGCAGCGCCCCCCACGGCGCGGGTTTGCCCCGCGCCGCCCGGCCCAACCGAAGGGGGCGACGCTCTGCGTCGCGGCCTTCGGGCGGGAGAACCCCGTCCGCACCCACCCCATCCAGTGCCGGACCCGCTTCCCCCGCGCCCGCGAATCGGCTAGCTGCTCGCCCATGCCACGCTACGCCCTCAAGATCGAATACAACGGCACGCCCTTCCGGGGCTGGCAGCGACAGGCTGTGCTGCCTTCGGTACAGGCGGCGGTGGAGGCCGCGCTCAGGCGGCTGGAACCGGACGCCCCCGACATTGCCGCCGCCGGGCGCACCGACACCGGCGTGCATGCCACCGGCCAGGTGGCACATTGCGACCTGGCCCGGACGTGGGAGCCGTTCCGCCTGTGTGAAGCGCTCAACCACCATCTGCGCCCGCATCCGGTTGCCGTGCTGGCCGTGGCCCAGGTCGTGCCCGACTTCCACGCCAGGTTCTCGGCGAGCGAGCGGCGGTATCTCTACCGCATCCTGAACCGCCGTGCGCCAGCGGCGCTGGCCGCGCATCAGGTCTGGCACATCCGCCATGCGCTGGATGCCGAGGCCATGCAGGCGGGTGCGGCGCATCTGGTCGGCCATCATGACTTCACCACCTTCCGTGCAAGCCAGTGCCAGGCACTGTCGCCGCTCAAGACACTGGACGAAATCACGGTGACCACCCATCCCGTGCCCGAAGGCACCGAAATCCATTTCTTCTTGCGCGCACGTTCCTTCCTGCACAACCAGGTGCGCAGCATCGTCGGCACGCTCGAACGCGTCGGTGCAGGGGCCTGGCCGCCGGACCGGATGCAGGCCGCGCTTGCCGCGCGCAATCGTGCCGCCTGCGGCCCCGTCGCACCGCCGCAGGGGCTGTGCCTGACCGATGTGCGTTATCCGTCAGATCCGTTTGCCTGAGTGCCCGCGCGCGCCGCGCGCCTGTGCCCGGCAGGCCGCAACGCGCCCCCGACCGGCCCACATACGCCGCAACGCTTTGCAACGCAGGGCAATCTGCGTGTATACGCCCCCCTGACACGCAGGAGCACAGGCATGCCACGCACCGCATCACGCTGGGTTTTCGGCTACGGATCGCTGGTCTGGAATCCGGGCTTTGCCTATGAATCAGCCCAGATCGCACGGTTGGACGGGTTCCGCCGCTCGTTTTGCATGCGCTCCATTCATCATCGTGGCACGGTGGCCGATCCGGGGCTGGTTCTGGCGCTCGATGCCGCACCCGGCGCCTGCGAGGGTCTGGCCTTTGAAATCCCTTCCCGAATCGCCGAGGAAACGCTGGAATACCTGCGCGCACGCGAACTGATCTCGGCCGCGTATCTGGAAACGATGCAGCCGCTTGCACTGGCCGATGGCCGCCGGATCGAGGCTGTGACCTATGTAATCGACCGCGACCATAACCAGTATTGTGGCGGCCTGCCGCTTGAGGAACAGGCCCGGATCATCGCGCAGGCCCATGGCGGACGGGGGCCGAATGCCGAATACCTGTTCAATACCGCCACGCATCTGGTCGAACTGGGGCTGCGCGACCCGGAGCTGGACTGGCTGGTGGCGCGTGTGCGTGCGCTTCAGGCGGGCGCCGACTGTCCGCAGACCAAAGAACGCGACAGAATTGCAGCAGATGACGACAACCAGGGCGGAACCGACACCGGAAAGTGAAATGTCATTTGGCAAGAAACCGCCGCCCGCTTATGGTCGGGCGCAAGAAACGGGCAGGAAACGACCCTGATGGCCAGATCTCCTATCGGGGCCCCTATCGGGGCTTCGACGCAATTCACGCAACCTGTACGCCAGCTGGTGATCATGCTGACCATTCTGGCGCTGGTCGCGGTTGGCACATGGTTCCTGTTTCCGCGCGTCTCGGGCGTGTTCATGGCCAATATCTGGCTGAACGGGTTTATTTTCCTTGTCTTCCTGATCGGGGTTGCGGCCACCTTCTGGCAGGTGTTCCAGTTGCGCCGCTCGGTCATCTGGATCAAGGGCTTCGCCTCCGAAACGCCGGGCCATCAGGTCACCATCGCGCCGCGCCTGCTGGCGCCTCTGGCGGCCCTGCTGCGCTCGCGCGGGCGGGGCAGCCAT
>SKKS01000116.1 GCA_007123625.1 Paracoccaceae bacterium | reverse complement strand
TGGCTGGCGGTGCTGACCATCCTTGCGACCCTCGCGCTCACAGCCCCCGGCCAGGCGGTCGACACCGCAGGCTTTGCCGTGATGCAACTGCTGTCCATCGCGCCCTTCCTCCTGGCAGCGATCGGGGTTGCGGCCTGGGCCGGGGCGACGGGGGCGGACCATCTGATTGCGCGCGCATTCACCGGGGCGCCGACCACGATGGTAATCATGGGGGCACTGGTGGGCGCGTTTTCGCCCTTCTGTTCCTGCGGGGTGATCCCGCTGATCGCGGCACTGCTGGCCATCGGTGTGCCGCTTGCACCGGTGATGGCCTTCTGGCTGGCCAGCCCGCTGATGGATCCGTCGATGTTCGTGCTGACCAGCGGCGTGCTGGGGGTCGAATTCGCGCTGGCCAAGACGCTGGCCGCGGTGGCGATGGGCTTGCTGGGCGGCAGCGTGGTACATTGGGCGATGCGCATGGGCGCGCTGAGCGATCCGCTGCGCGACGATATCGGCAACGGCGGTTGCGGTGGCGCGAAGGTACGCGCCCCGCAGGCCCCGGTCTGGCGGTTCTGGCAGGATCCCGCGCGGCTGCGCAAGTTCGGCAACGAAGGGCTGCGCACGTCGCTGTTCCTGGCGAAGTGGCTGGCGTTGGCCTTTGTGCTGGAAAGCCTGATGCTGACCTATGTGCCCGCCGAGACGATCACCGCGCTTCTGGGCGGATCGGGCGTGGGGCCGATCCTTGTGGCGACACTGGTAGGGGTTCCGGCGTATTTCAACGGCTATGCCGCGCTGCCACTGGTAGGCGGGCTGATGACCCAGGGCATGGCGCCGGGCGCGGGCATGGCGTTTCTGGTGGCGGGCGGCGTGACCTCGCTCCCGGCGGCGGTGGCAGTCTGGGCGCTGGTGCGCGGCCGGGTGTTCGCGCTGTATGTGGCGCTGTCGCTGGGCGGTGCCTTTGCGGTGGGGCTGCTGTTCCAGATGTGGTCGGTATTCTGAGCGGGCGTTGATCGAACGGATGCGGGCGGGGGCAAGGGGGGCTCCCGCCCGTTGTCCTGTGCGCGAAGCGCGCACAGGCACCGGTTGGGCCGGGCAGCGCGCCTGACGGCGCACTGCTGGCGCGCGGGACCGGAAGGCGGCGCCCCAAGGCGCTTGTCCACGGCCGTCACCCACAGCCCTGTCCCCGGCCCAAGGTCTTGCGGTTCATGTCCTGCGGTGGTCTATTGCTGGGAAATCTCCGCCAGAACCAGAATCGAGCAGCCATGAACGACCTGTTGTCCTCTGCCTCCGATATCTATGACGCCTCGTCGATCGAGGTGCTGGAGGGGCTGGAGCCGGTCCGCAAGCGCCCCGGCATGTATATCGGCGGCACCGACGAGCGCGCGCTGCATCATCTGGTGGCCGAGGTGCTGGACAACTCCATGGACGAGGCCGTGGCCGGACACGCCAGCCGGATCGAGGTGGAGCTGCATGCCGACGGGTCACTGACCGTCCGCGACAACGGCCGCGGCATTCCGATCGACCCGCACCCCAAGTTCCCGGACAAATCCGCGCTCGAGGTGATCTTCTGCACGCTGCATTCGGGCGGCAAGTTCTCGGGCAAGGCGTATCAGACTTCGGGCGGGTTGCACGGGGTCGGCGCCTCGGTGGTCAACGCGCTGAGCGATCACATGCGGGTCGAGGTCGCGCGGGGCCGCGAGCTTTATGCGCAGGAATTCAGCCGCGGAATACCGCAAGGCCCGGTCGCAAAGGTCGGCCCGGCGCCGAACCGGCGCGGCACCTCGGTCACCTTTCACCCCGACCCTGAGATTTTCGGCACTCTGAAGCTGCGGCCCTCGCGGCTGCTGCGGATGGCGAAATCCAAGGCGTATCTGTTTTCGGGCGTGGAAATCCGCTGGAAATCGGCCGTCGCCGAAGGCGATACCCCGATGGAGGCCAGTTTCCACTTTCCCGGCGGGCTGGCCGATTACCTGGGCGAACAGCTTGCGGGCGCGCTCACCTATGCCGACCGCCCCTTTGCCGGGCGCGTGGAGTTCGCCGAAAAGTTCAACCAGCCCGGCGCGGTGGAATGGGCCGTCAACTGGACCCCGGTGCGCGACGGTTTCGTGCAAAGTTACTGCAACACCGTCCCCACCCCCGAAGGCGGCACCCACGAGGCCGGGTTCTGGGCCGCGATCCTCAAGGGCATCCGCGCCTATGGCGAGCTTGCCAGCAACAAGAAGGCCGCGCAGATCACCCGCGAGGATCTGGGCACCGGCGGCTGCGCGCTTGTCAGTTGTTTCATCCGCGAGCCCGAATTCGTGGGCCAGACCAAGGACCGGCTGGCCACGCAGGAGGCCGCGCGCATGGTCGAAGGCGCGGTGCGCGACCATTTCGACAACTGGCTGGCAGCGGATACCAAGGCGGCGGGTGCGATCCTGGATTTCCTGGTGCTGCGGGCCGAGGAGCGGCTGAAGCGTCGCGCCGAAAAGGAAACCAGCCGCAAGACCGCCACCAAGAAGCTGCGCCTGCCGGGCAAGCTGGTGGACTGCACCGCCACCAACCGCATCGGCACCGAGCTGTTCATCGTCGAGGGCGATTCGGCGGGCGGGTCGGCCAAGATGGCGCGCGACCGCAAGACACAAGCGCTGCTGCCGCTGAGGGGCAAGATCCTCAACGTGATCGGCGCGGCCAGCGGCAAGCTGGGCAGCAACGCCGAAATCAGTGACCTGTGCCAGGCGCTGGGCGTCGGACTGGGGTCGAAGTTCCGGCTTGATGACCTGCGCTATGACAGGATCATCATCATGACCGACGCAGATGTGGACGGCGCGCATATCGCGGCCCTGCTGATGACCTTCTTCTTCACGCAGATGCGGCCGATGATCGACGCGGGCCACCTGTATCTGGCCTGCCCGCCGCTGTTCCGGCTGACCCAGGGAGCGAAGCGGGTCTATGCGCTGGACGAGGCCGAAAAGGCGCGGCTGATGGCCGAGGGCTTTGGCGGGAAGGGCAAGGTCGATGTGTCGCGCTTCAAGGGTCTGGGCGAGATGGACGCGAAGGACCTGAAGGAAACCACCATGGACCCGGGCTCGCGCCGCCTGATCCGGGTGACGGTGGACGACGACCTGCCGGGCGAGACGGGGGATCTGGTGGAGCGGCTGATGGGGAAGAAGCCGGAATTGCGGTTTCAGTATATCAGCGAGAATGCTCGGTTTGTGGAGGAGTTGGATGTTTGATCAACAGCGATAGCGAAGGAGCATGAATGGCTACTCCAGATTTCCAATCACTTATCCTCCCCGTTCTTCAGCTTTTCTCAGAAGGAAAGACAAGTGTTAAGGAGTGTATTGAGCCGCTCAAGGCGCGGCTGAATATATCTGAAGAAGATGCTCAGGAAACGCTACAGAGCGGTCAAACAGTCCTGTATAATCGGGCTCATTGGGCAAGAACTTATCTTGGCAAAGCTGGACTGCTTGAGTCTCCAAAACGTGGGACTCATGTCATAACGCAACGCGGCAGATATTTTCTTGCAACATCACCTGAGAAGATCAAAGTTTCTGATTTAAAGCGCTTTGATAGCTTTCTTGGATGGCATACACAGACTGGAAGTATTGACGATGCTGGAGAAGAG
>SKKS01000026.1 GCA_007123625.1 Paracoccaceae bacterium | reverse complement strand
TTTCGGGGGGCGAGCAGCAGATGCTGGCCATCGGGCGCGCGCTGATGTCGCGGCCACGACTGCTGCTGATGGACGAGCCCACCATGGGGCTGGCGCCGCAGATGGTCGAGCTGATCTTGGAGCGGATCCAGGAAATCCGCCGCCTTGGCACCACGGTCCTGCTGGTCGAGCAGAACGCGGTCGAGGCGATCCGCCTGTCGGACATGGTCACGGTCCTGCGGCTGGGCCGCGTGGTCCACACCAGCCCCGGGTCCGAGATCGGCGATGACCTTTTGCGCGACCTCTATCTTGGTCATGATGTATAATCGCGGAGCACACTGATGACAGCCTTTCCCGATGACCTGCTTGTTCCTGCGGGCACCTTCATGAACGTGCCCGCGGCCACGACCATCACGCCCGGTCAGGGGGTCATTCTGGGGATTCCCTTCGATTGCGGCACGCATCCGACCCGGATCGGCGCGCGTCAGGGGCCACGGGCGATCCGCGAACAGTCGGGGCTGGTGCGCCCGGTGCTGCCGGAACTGGGCGACCGCGACATCCTTGCCGCGATGGAAGTGGTCGATCTGGGGGATGTGTCGGTGATCTCCGGACAGACCGAGCCCGCGCTTGCGGCGATCGAGGCGGCGCTGGACATGATTGCCGCGCGCGGGGGCTATCCGGTCACCTTCGGCGGCGACGGGCTGGTGACGCTGCCGCAATTGCGCGCCCTGCACCGCCATTACCCGGACCTTGCGGTGCTTCATGTCGACGCCCACACCGATGCCTATGAAGGCGACGGCTACAACACCTCGACCACCTTCACCCGCGCGGCGGAAGAAGGGATCATCGACGTGGCGCGGTCCTTCCATATCGGCGCGCGCGGCACGCTGATGGCGCCCGGCGCCTATGCCCACACCCGCGCGCTTGGCTACAACCTGATCCCGGGGGCGGATCTGCGCAGGCGCGGCGTGGACGACGTGGTGGCCGAGATCCGCGCCAGAACCGAAGGGCGGCCCCTTTATCTGTGCTTCGACATGGATTTCTTCGACCCTTCGGCGGCGCCGGGCGTGGCCACGCCGACCTGGGGCGGCCCCGACGCGGCCACGGGCCTGGATTTCCTGAACGCGCTTGCGGGGCTGCCCATCGTCGCGGTGGACATCAACACCGTCAGCCCCCCGCATGATGTCGGCGGCATGACCGCGTGCCTGGCCGGGCATGTGGCGGTTACCGCGCTGAACCTGATGTATCTGGGCCGCAATGCCCACCGACAGGAGGCTTGAATTGGTCAAGATACTGATCACCCACAACAACGACCTGCTGCAGAACTTCTACAGCCTGGAGGCGGTGGACCAGCTGCGCAGCTTTGCCGAGGTGCGGCTGAACGGGACCGACACGCCCCTGCGGGGCAAGGACCTGATCGCGGCGGCGCAGGATGTGGATATCGTCCTGTCCGATCGTCTGGCGCCGGGCACGCCCGAGGTTTTCGCGGCCCTGCCCGATTTGGCGGTCTACATGCGCTGCGCGGTCGATATCCGCAACATCGACGTCGCCGCCGCCTCAGCCGCGGGAACGCTGGTGGTGCGCTGCAGTGCGGGCTACGGGGACGCGGTCGCCGAAACGGCGCTGGGGCTGGTCATCGCCCTGGGACGGCGGTTCGCGATCTGCGACCGGCTTTACAAGCAAGGCGTCGCCGACCAGCCGATGGTTCTGGGCCGGCAGCTGGCGGGGTCCACCATGGGCATCATCGGCTTTGGCGCCATCGGCAGCCGCATCGCCGATCTGGCGATTGCCGCGCGCATGAAGGTGCTGGCCTTCGATCCCTACAAGCGGATCGTCAATGGCTGTGTGACGCAGGCCGATTTCGACACCGTCCTGGGGTGCGATTTCGTGGTCTGCGCGGCCTATGCCACGCCGGAAACCGAGCGCCTGATGAACCGCGACGCCTTTGCCCGGATGCGGTCGGATGCGTATTTCGTCAATGTCGCGCGCGGGATCGTCGTGGACGAGGACGCGCTGGAAGAGGCGCTGACAACCGGGGGCATTGCCGGGGCGGGGCTGGATGTCGGCATGGGACAGGACGAGCAGCCGCATCCGCGGCTGGCGGCCCTGCCGAACGTGATCGCGGTGCCGCATGTCGCCGGGCTGACCCGCGCGGCGACGGATCATCAAGCCTTCGAGACCGTGCGCCAGATCCGCGACCTCATCGACGGAAAACTGCCCGATCTGGCCGTGAACGGCCATATGGCCCGGCGGCTGGACCGCCTGAGGAGACCCGCATGACCGGCCTTCTGCCCGCACACCCGCCGCGCACCCGCCTGCCCGAAGGTGCGTGCGACTGTCACATGCACATCTATGGCGACCCCGCCGAATACCCCGCCCCGCCCGACTCGCCGTTCAAGCCGGTGCCGGGGGGATCGATCGATGCCTACATGGCCCTGCGCGCGACCCTTGGCCTGACGCGGGCGGTGGTGGTGCAGCCGTCGGCCTATGGCACCGACAACCGCTGCACCCTGATGGCGCTGGAGCGTCTGGGCCGCGACGGCCGCGCGGTGGTGGTGGTGGATGACACCGCCGACGACGCCGCATTGCAGCGCCTGACCGATGCCGGCGCGCGCGGATTGCGGTTCTTCATGCTGCCGGGCGGCGTGCTGGGGTGGGAGCAGCTTGCACCGCTGGCGGCGCGGATCGCGCCCTTCGGCTGGCACGTGCAGTTGCAGATGGATGGCCGCTACCTGCACGAACGCGAGGCCGAGATCATGGCGCTGCCCTGCCCGGTGGTGATCGATCACAACGGCAAGTTCCTTGAACCCGTGGGCACGGATCATCCGGGGTTCCATGCGCTCTGCCGGATGCTGGACAGCGGCAAGGTCTGGGTCAAGACATCGGGGGTCTACGAGACCTCGAAAACCGGGCTGCCGGATTACGCCGATGTGGCGAAGCTGGCGCGCGCCCTGATCGACCGCTTCCCCGAACGCTGCGTCTGGGCGACCAACTGGCCGCATCCGTCAAAGCCCGGCAATCCGCCCGATGACGCGCTGCTGGTGGACCTGTTCGCCGCATGGTGCGGATCTGACGCCCGGATGCACCAGATCCTCGTGGACAACCCCGCCACGCTCTATGGCTTTGAGGAGGGCTGAGATGACCCGATCCCCGGAACAGATGGCCATCGCCATGGGGCTGGATATCCCCGACTTCGATGCCACCGGCTACTACGGCGCGGAGTACGGCACCATGAAGCCCTTTCACCGCATGGGCAGCCTGCTGTTCCTGTCCGGCCATGTGGGGCAGAAAACGGATGGCACGGTCATGGGCGGGCACCTGGGCGACACCCTTGATACCGACGAAGGCTATGCCGCGGCGCGTGTCTGCGGCCAGAACCTGCTGGGCGGCATCCGCCAGGCCGTTGGCAGCCTGGACCAGGTGCGCAGCATCGTGCGCACGCTCAATTTCGTGGTCTGCACCCCCGGGTTCACCGAGGTTCACAAGGTCTCCTCGGGGCTGAGCGACCTGCTGATCGAGGTGTTCGGCCCCGAGCGCGGGCTTGGCGGTCGGGCCACCATCGGCGTGACCGCGCTGGCGCAGGGGCACTGCTTCGAGACCTGGGCCACGATCGAA
>SKKS01000314.1 GCA_007123625.1 Paracoccaceae bacterium | reverse complement strand
GCATGACCATGCAGAACACCTCGGATATCCTGGATCGGATCGCGCTTCATGCCCCCGACCTGACGGCGCTGGCGGACCGGGTCTGGGACACTCCGGAAACGCTTTATGGCGAATACGCCTCATGCGCAGCGCATACCGACACCCTGCGCGCCAAGGGGTTTCGCGTGACCGAAGGGTTGGCCGGGATCCCCACGGCAGTGATGGGCGAGGCCGGAGAGGGCGGCCCTGTGATTGCGATCCTTGGCGAGTATGACGCGCTGCCGGGGCTGAGCCAGGTGGCCGGGATCGCCGAGCCGTGCGAACTGGTGCCGGGCGGCGACGGGCACGGCTGTGGGCACAATCTGCTTGGGGCGGCGGCGCTGCTGGCGGCCTGCGCGGTCAAGGACTGGCTGGAGGCGACCGGCACGCCGGGGCGCGTGCGCTACTACGGCTGCCCGGCCGAGGAAGGTGGCGCCGCCAAGGCCTTCATGGTGCGCGAGGGCGCGTTCGCGGATGTGGACGCGGCCATCACCTGGCACCCCAACTGTTTCACCATGGTCGATGACCCCTTTGCGCTGGCCAACACGCGGATCGATTTCACCTTTGCGGGGCGGTCCTCGCATGCCGCCATGGCGCCGCACCTGGGGCGATCGGCGCTCGATGCGGTGGAGCTGATGTCGGTGGGCGTGAACTACATGCGCGAGCACATGCCGTCGGATGCGCGGATTCACTACGCCTATCTGGATGCGGGCGGCAAGGCGCCCAATGTGGTGCAGGGCCGCGCGCAGGTGCGGTATTCCATCCGTTCGCTCAGCTCGGTCACGGTGCAGGAGCTGGTGGCGCGGGTGCGCAAGGTGGCGCAGGGCGCGGCGTTGATGACCGAGACCACGGTCAGCGACCGGATTTTCAGCGCTGTGTCCAGCCATCTGGAAAACCTGACCATGGACCGCGCCATGCAGGAGGTTCTCGACGAAATCGGCGGGGTGCCCTTCGACGACGCCGACCGCGCCTTTGCGCGGGAAATCCAAGCCACGCTGAGCGATAACGACATCGCGACCGCCTATGCCCGGGTGGCGCGCGATCCACAGCCCGACACGCCGTTGTTCGACGGGGTGATCCCCATGCGGCCGGGCGGGCAGGTGATGGTAGGATCAACAGACGTGGGCGATGTGACATGGGCCGTGCCGACGACCGAGGTGCTGGTCGCCACCCACGCCATCGGCACGCCTGGACACAGCTGGCAGACCACGGCGCAGGGCAAGATGCCCGCGGCGCACAAGGGGATGATCCATGCCGCCAGCGCCATGGGGCGGCTGGCTCAGAAGCTGATCGCGGACCCGGCCCTGTTGGCGGCAGCAAGGGACGAGCATGCGGGGCGGCTGGCGCGCACGCCCTATGTCTGTCCGATCCCCGAGGATGTGACCGCGCCGATCCTGCCGCGCCCGCAGGCGGCGGAGTAGGCCGCAGAAAGCGCCCGCGGGCCGCACCCGCCCACCCGCCCATGTACGCCCCACGGGCGCGCCCGGGCAGGGGGGCGCACGCGGGGTCTCCTCAGCGGGCCGCACCCAATTCGATCAGCACTGCGCCCAGAGCGATCAGGGACATCAGCGCCGCCTTGCGCGGGCCGACCCGCTCGCGCAGCACGAACCAGCCGATGAGCGCGGCGAACACGGTCGATGTTTCGCGCAGCGCTGCCGCCTCGCCGACCTTGCCGACCAAGGTCGCCAGCATGATGCCGCCGAAGCTGACGAAGCCCACCAGCGCGCCGATGGCACCGCGCAGCATCAGAGGGCCCGGCGCAGGCGGTGTGGCCATCCGCCGGTAGCGCGCCCATGCCAGGATCGGAAAATCCAGCGAAGTGATGAAGAAGAACCACACCAGGAAATGCAGCGGATCGGGCGCGCGGCGGATCGCTGCCGCATCGAAGGTGGTATAGGCCGCCACCGCCAGCCCCCCCACCACGGCCCAGCCCATGCCGATCTTGAGCGCGCGCAGGTCGATACGTTCTTCCGACAGGTTGCGCAGGGCCAGCAGCAGGATTCCCCCCGACAGGCACGCCAGCCCCAGCCATTGCAGTGCGCTGTAGCTTTCGGCGAAGATCACCATGGCCGCGAGTACCGTGACCAGCGGGCCGATACCGCGCACAACCGGATAGACCACGGTATAGGCCGCGCGTTCATAGGCCAGGGCCATCGACAGTTTGTAGCCGAAATGCAGCACCAGCGCGCCCGCAAGCCACAGCCACATCTCGACCGAGGGCCAGGGCAACAGCAGCAGCGCGATGGGCGCGGAATAGAGCGCGAGCCACAGGTCGATCGCCCCGCGCGACAGCCAAGGGTCATGCGCGCCTTTCTGCAGGGCGCCGAACACCGCATGCGCAAAGGCCGAGATCAGCGCCAGCATCGTGGCCATCGCCGCGCCCTGTGGCGTGCCCGCGATGGACAGAAGCCACTCGCTCATGCCCGCTCCCTGTCGCTGCCTCTGATCATGTGATCGTGTTCCTGTGCGCCGATGGTGCCAGCCTATCTGTCCGGGCCGCCAAGGGAAAGGCGCGGTTTCAACCGGCCAGCAGCCGCGCCAGCGCGCTCAGGAACGCCACCTGCAGTCCCAGTACGACGCAGGCCGCAAGCCACGGCAGGCCTGGTTGGGGCGCGCTCAGGTGGCGCTGGAACAGGGCCGCATGCAGGGGCAGGGCGGCAAGCACCCCGGCATAGAGGTACACCCCCGACAGGTTACCGAACCCCGCCGCCGCCCCCAGGGTTGGCGCCACCACGCGCAACGCCTGTACCGGGTCGCCGCCAAAGGACCCGAAGGCGACAGCCGACGCCGCAAAGACCGCGACATGCAGCCCTGCAAACAGCCCAAGCCGCACGGCGGCATCGGCGAGCAGCAGGCGCGGAAGGTCCGGGCGGGAGGCGCGCGCCGGGTGCAGCAGCATCAGCGCGGCCCAGTTCACGGCGAATACGACGGGGACGCCATTGCTCAGAACCTGCCGCAGGAAGCGCGTGCTTGCGGGTCCTCCGCCCAGAACATGGGTGGCCATGCCCGGCACCTGCGCCAGATAGAGCGCCAGCACCGGCACCAGCGCGGCCACGCTGAGCAGCAGCACCCGCAGCGCGAAGCGGCCTGCCGATTGCACGGGCGACAGGGCGCCGAACATGCGCGTCAGCAATCCTTTGTGCATCCGCCCCTGCCGCTTTCTGCGCCGCTTGGTGCGCGGTTTTCAGCGCCGATCGCGAGCCCGGGCGTGCCCTTATTGCAGCAACGGCATCGGGTCCACGCTTTCGAAGCCGCGGCGGACCTCGAAATGCAGGAAGCTGGGGTCGCCTGCGCGGACATCGGCGATGGTCTGCCCGCGCGTCACCCGCGCGTTCCGTTCCACGCGCAGGTTGTCGATGTTGGCATAGACGGTCATCAGGTCGCCCTCGTGCCGGATCACGACGATGGGCACGTTGTTGGTGTCGCGGGTGATGGCGGCCACCGTCCCTGCCGAGGCCGCGCGCACAGCGGTCCCCGCCGACGCGGCGATGCCGATTCCGTCAAACCGGCCCGGCGCATAGGCGCGGATCACGCGGCCATCCACCGGCATGGCCAGTCGCGCCGCACTTTCGGGGGTGCGTT
>SKKS01000013.1 GCA_007123625.1 Paracoccaceae bacterium | reverse complement strand
CGGCGGTGATGATCTTGGCATTCAGTTAATAGCCGCGCTGGGCCTTGATCATTTCGGTCACCTCGCGCACAGCATCGACCGAGCTTTCCTCAGGATACCCTTGCCGCAGCGTGCCCATTCCGTCCGTACCCGGATCGCCCACAAAGGCAGGCCCCGAGGCTTCGGTTTCCACGAAAAGGTTCGAGCCGATGGCCTCGAGCCCCTTTTCGTTGGTGAACCCTGCCAGCGCGAACTGGCCCATCCGCTCGGGCTGCACCCGGTCGCGGAAATAGGCCCAGACCTCGCCCGAGGCGTTGATGGTGATGGCGCGCGCCTCGGTCGGGATGGTGAGGCCGGGCACCACCTCGAACCCGTCCGAGGTCACGATCAGCCCGTCGCCGCTGCGGTGCAGTGCCCCGTCGCGGGTATAGGCGGCGCGCCCGTCGGGCAGCGTGATCTCAAGATACCCGCGCCCTTCGATCGCAATGTCCAGATCCCCCCCGGTCATGGCCGAAGGCCCCTGCTGGATGTGCATGCTCACCGCCGCGGGGCGCACGCCCAGCCCCACCTGAACCCCGGTGGGCAGCATCGAACCGTCGCTGGCGCTGATGGCACCGGCGCGCGCGAACTGCTGGTAGTGCAGGTCGGCGAATTCAGCGCGCCGGGCGTTATAGCCGGTGGTCGACATGTTCGCGAGGTTGTTGGCGATGGTATCCACGCGCAGTTGCTGCGCGCTCATCCCCGAGGCGGCGATGTGAAGGGCTTTCATGGCATCGGTCTCCTGTTCAGCGACCCTGTTGGTCAGCGACCCAGTGTCTGGATCACGTTGCGTTGGCGTTCATCCTCACGTTCCAGAAATCGCTGGCCCTGTTCATAGGCGCGCTGCACCGCGATCATGCGCGCGATCTCGATCATGGGTTCCACGTTTGACGCTTCGAGAAACCCCTGCACGACATGCGCGCCATCCACGGGCACCGTGCCGCGTTCGGCGTGGAACAGCCCACCGGCTTCGCGGCGCAGGTCGATGGGGTCGGCAGGCGCGTGCAGGCCGATCTGCGCCAGCGGGCGGCCGTCAGCGGATACCGTTCCGTCGCGGGCAACGGCGATCGAGCCGGCATCGGGTGGCACGAAGATCGGCGCCCCCCCGACATCGAGCAGGCGGTGGCCGTCCATGTTTACCACATCGCCCGCCGCGTTCGGCGTGAACACGCCTGCACGCGTCAGCCGTTCGCCGCGCGGGGTGTCCACCATGAAGAATCCCGCGCCCTTGATCGCCAGATCGAAGGTGCCGCCGGTGCGTTCCAGCGCGCCCTGCAGCAGGCTGGTCTGGCGGGTGTTGCCCAGCGCCATGGACAGCGATGGCTCTGCCCGCTCCAGTCCGCGCACGAACTCCGAGAACACGACCCCTTCGCGCCGGAATCCGGTCGTGTTCGCATTGGCGATGTTGTGGGCGATGACCTGCATTTCGCGCATCAGCCCCGACTGGCGGGTCAGTGCGACATATCCGGCGTTGTTCATCTCAGCCCCCCGTCACCAATGGCACGATCCGCTCCTGGAAAAAGGCGACCAGCGTGGCCGTCATAAAGCTCATGGACATCCAGAACACGATGACGATTGCCGCCAGCTTCGGCACGAAGGTCAGCGTCATTTCCTGGATCGAGGTGAGCGCCTGAAACAGGCCCACGGTCACACCTGCGATCAGCGCCGCCGCAAGGATCGGCGTGGAGATCACCACCGCAATCCAGAGCCCGTGGCGCAGGGTGTCGAAGAAAACCGCGTCAGTCATGGCTCAGACCGGCATCCGCAGGATTTCCAGATAGGCCTCGACCACCTTGTTGCGGATGGTGACCACGGTATCGACGGCCAGCTCGGCCTCGGCCAGCGCGGTAACCAGTCGGTGCGGGTCGCCCCCCTGGGCAAGGGTCGCTGTCGCCGCCGCCTCGCCCGCTTCCAGCGTGGCGGCGAAGCTCCGCGCGAAATCGGTGGCCATCTGGGCGGGCGCGCCAAGGGGTTCGGGGGCCGTGGCGGGTCGGGCGGCGCCGTAGGTACGGGCCGCAGCAAGGGCAGTCATTTCCATGGAATCACCTTTGTCTGAAAGGGGTGGTGTGCGTGGGGCAAGGACCGGGGCGGCGTCAGGTGCCGCGCGCTGCCGGTGCGATGCGGTTTCCGGCGGCCGGGTTGCGGGTCGTCAATGGGCAACCAAGCCATGCCCCGTCGGATGCGGCGCCAGGCACGGCGCCCGGCGGCGGGCCTTGCGCGACAGGAGCGCGCGGCGCGCCGCCCTGCATGCATTCTGCTGCTGCGTTCATGGCAACTGTCCCTGGTTCCGGGCATCGGATCCCCGCGCCCTAACGGCGCAGAATTTCCAGCAGTCCTTGCGCCATCTGCCGGGTCTGGTCGAACATGCGCAAGTTGGCCTCATAACCGCGCTGCGCTTCGCGCGCGTCGGCGATCTCGACGATCAGGTCGACATTCGAGCCAAGGTAATGGCCGGTGTCGTCCGCCAGTGTGTGGCCGGGGTCATGGACCAGTGGCAGATCGCGCCGGTCAAGTTGCACCGGCCCTGTGTGCACTCCTTTCGCGGGCGCCTGTCCGGGCAAGGCGCGGTCTCTCACGGCGCGGAATTCCACCGTCTTGCGGCGGTATCCGGGGGTATCGGCATTGGCGATGTTCTCGGAGACATGACGCAAGCGACCGGCCTGCGCCTGCATCCCGGCGGCGGAAATCGAAAAGCTGTCGGCAAGATGTGACATGCGCACCCCCTATCGGCCAAGGCTGGAGCGCAGGATGTTGCGCGCGCTGGCATAGGCGGCAAGCGCCGTGTCGTGATCCAGCCGCGCCCGGGCGGCGCGCATCATTTCATGTTCGACCGAAACCGTGTTGCCATTGGGCTTGACCGTGGCAGGGGCGGCTTCGGGACGCGCGCGCTGGCCTTGATCGGCCCCGCGTTGCAGAGCCCCCCCGTTCAGGTGCCCACCCCGCGTGGCGCGCATCTCTTCTCCCGCGCGGTCGCGCAGGGTAGTGGCGAAATCGGGCAAGGTATGCGCGCGGTATCCGGGCGTATCGGCGTGGGCAATATTGCGCGCGATCACGCCCTGCCGGGCGCTGGCATGCTGCGCGGCGTCGCGCGCCATCTGCAGAATCGTTGGCGATGTGAGCATCCGGGTTTCTCCCTTCCTCGTCTACACCAAGCCTTAAGGGTGATTCCTTTAGAAACCGTAATTGGCGGCCAGACCCCCGGGCCGCGGTTTCAGGACGGTGTTGACCATGTTCGAACGATTGCAGGCGCAGCTGGGCGCCATACGCCCGGTGCGGCGCTTCGGCCGGGTTCAGGCCGTGGACAGCGGCACGCTGTCGCTGCACGGACTGTCGCGCGCGGCCCGTCTGGGCGACCGGGTCGAAATCGCGCGCGCGAACGGCACGCCGCTGACCGCCGAAGTTTTGCGCCTGAGCCCAGAGGACGTGCACGTCCTGCCCGAAGGAGCGCGCGAAGGCGTGGCCGTGGGCGATCCGGCGATGCTGCTGGGCGCGGCGGAAATCGCCCCCGATGACAGCTGGATCGGGCGGGTGATCGACCCGTTGGGCGCGCCCCTGGATGGGCGGCCGCTGTTGCCCGGCCCTTTCATGCGCCCCTTGCG
>SKKS01000199.1 GCA_007123625.1 Paracoccaceae bacterium | reverse complement strand
TGCCACATAGCGGTTGGTGGGCACACGTCCGCCGGTATCGGAACTGGCCAACAGCTCCTGAAGTTCTTCTTCGGAAAAGCTGCGGCCCTTTTGCGGGCTGGCCTGATCAGACATGCCTTGTTCCCCTGTCCCGTCGGCACACCCGTCGCGGGCGGCGCGTTGCCCCGTTTTGACGGGGTCTGTCACAACAAACAAAAAGGTGGCGCGCACCAGGCGTGCGCGCCACCGGTCAGCGTGTCATCCGCACGCGCGCATCACTCCAGGAGCCCTGCCTCGCGGTAGAAGCGCTCGGCGCCGTCATGCAGCGGGGCGGAGTTGCCATCGCGCACCATCTCTTCGGCCACAAGGATGTCCAGCGCCGGGTGCAGGCCCTTGAACGCATCCAGGTTTTCGATGATCGCACGGGTCACTTGATAGGCCACTTCGTCCGACACATCGGAGGAACTGACAAAGGTCGCGCCGACACCGAAGGTGGTCACGTCGCTGTCGGTTCCGCGGTACATGCCGCCGGGGATGGTTGCCATGCGATAGTAATCGCGTTCATCGACCAGCGCGCGGATCGCGTCGTTGTCCACGTTCACCAGTACGGTGTCGCACGCAGTCGTGGCTTCCTGGATCGCGCCCGACGGGTGACCCACGGTATAGACGATCGCATCCACGTTGTTGTCGCACAGCGCAAGCGCCTGTTCGCCCGGCGGCAGTTCGGTGGCCTGGCTGAACACATCGGTGGTCCAACCCATCGCCTCCATTACCACGTCCATGGTGGCGCGCTGACCGGAACCTGGGTTGCCGATATTCACGCGCTTGCCTTCCAGATCCTCGAAGGTCGAGATTCCGGAATCCGAGCGTGCGACTACGGTGAACGGCTCCGGATGCAGCGAGAAGATCGCGCGCAGCTCCTCGTGCGGGCCCTGATCCTCGAACTGCGAAGTGCCGTTGTAGGAATGGTACTGCCAGTCGGACTGCACGATCCCGAACTCAAGCTCGCCGTCACGCAGCGCGTTGAGGTTGAAGATCGACCCACCCGTGGATTCCACGCCGCAGCGGATGCCATGCTCGGCCCGGTCGCGGTTGACCAGCCGGCAGATCGCGCCGCCCGCGGGATAATACACGCCCGTCACGCCGCCGGTACCGATAGAAATGAAGGTCTGCTCCTGGGCATGTGCCGCGCCACCGACCATCATCGCGGCCGCGGCTGCGGAAGCCATCCAGAACTTTGTCATCGCCTTCTCCTGTTGAACTGTACACCAGATGTTGCTCAGGGTCCTCCGGACCCCGCCACCCGCTTTTTCCGGCAAGGCAGACGACTTCGCCGCCAGGCGCCGCGGGACAGTCAAAGCTGATACAAATGTATTGATTATGTCAATCGGTTTCTTGATTGTATCATCCTCATGACCAACGCCAGACAGCCCCGATGATCCAGCCATCCGATACCGCCGAAACGGACCAAAGCATGGAAGCGCTGCAAGTGCAGCTCAAGGGCGTGGCGCGGGCGGGCGCCCCGGCGCTGCGTGCATTCGCGGCATGGCTTGCCGACCGCCCGCAGGAACTGGCCTTTCATTCCGTGCGCGGCCTGGCACAGTTGGCCGACGTTGATCCGAACACGGTCGTGCGCACGGTAAAAGCCGCCGGATTCCCCGGATACGCCGCCGCGCGCACAGCGGCGCAACGGGCCCTGCGCGCGCCGCAAAGCCGGTATGGCATGCGCCTCAACGCGTTGCAGCGGATCGCGCCGGATTCGCTGCTGCAGACCTTGTTCGAAGCGGCCTCACGCAATCTGGACAACGTGTTTTCACCGACGATGCGCGCGCAAATGGAGCGGATCGCCCTTGCCCTTGTGGCCGCGCGGCGGGTGCAGTGCATCGGCGTGCGGATGAGCTTTGCCCTGGCGCATTACTTCACCTATCGCGGCGGGATCGCGCATCCGAATGTCGTGCCGACTCCGGCACAGCCGGGGCTGATTCTTGATTCGCTGATCGATGTGACGCCCGATGACATCGTCATGGTAATCGCGTTCGCGCATTACTCCAGCGAAACAGTCCGCGCCGCCCGGGTGGCGCGGTCGCGCGGTGCGCGCGTCCTGGCCCTGACCGATCGCCACGATTCGCCGCTGGCCGAAGGCGCGTGGGAAGTGCTGTGCGCACCTGTCGAAGGCCCCAACGTCATGTTCACCATCATCGGCGCCATGCTGATCATCGAATGCCTGCTGGAATCGATGGTCGCAGGCGATGCGGATGCCGAAGGCCGGATCAAGGCCTTCGAACGCGCATTGCTGGATGTTGGCGCCTATGCGCGCCGGTGAGCGTCGTCGATCCGTGGCCCCTGGGCCATCAGATGACCAACGTTTGTTGAGTTTGCACTACCAAAACGGCGCGTCAGCTTCCCGACAACGCCAGAGGCTCGCCGAAGCGAGCCTATCAAGCTATTGATCTGGCAACTTTAATTTGGTGGAGCCAGGCGGAATCGAACCGCCGGCCTCTTGAATGCCATTCAAGCGCTCTCCCAACTGAGCTATGGCCCCACTGTCACGGCATTTCACCGTGCGCTGTTCTTTAAGGAAGCGCCCGTCAGAGCGCAAGACCCTTTTTCGTCCGCCCCGAAAACGACGGGTGCTGCAATGTCAGGTATCGTCGTCGGATTCGGCAACATCCGCCAGATCGTCGAACGCGACCGAATCGTCATCGTCCTCGAGCAGATCGTCATCGACATCGACCGAATCATCGTCATCGACCAGGATGTCCTCATCGGGCTCCGGCTCGGGGCGCTTTACCTGTTTCTTTTCAGCCGCGACCGGACCCGCCGACTTGCTGCCGGGGGTTTCGGTTGGCACGATCTCGCCCGTGTAGGGGCTGATGATCGGGGTGCGGTTCAGGTCATAGAAACGCTTGCCCGTTACCGGGCAAAGACGCTTCACGCCCCATTCTTCCTTGGGCATGAAAACCCCCTTGATGCTTTGCGCGTTATGCGGATTGCGCTGCGTTGCCACAAGTGATTCCGGGTGTAAACCCCCGCATCGGCTCTTTCCTCACACGCCTGCGCGAACGCGCGCGATTTCTTTCGCCGCAAACGCGGTGTATGCTATCGTGCGCGGGCTTCAGGCAGGGGCGGATGGCGACGAAAACGACAATTCTCGGCGGTGATCCGCCTGTTCAGGTCGCGCTGAATCGCAAAGCGACGGCGCGGCGGCTGTCGCTGCGGGTGTCGCGTCTTGACGGGCGGGTGACACTGTCGATTCCCGGGCGCCTGGACGAATCCGTGGCAGTGGCCTTCCTGCGCGAGCGCGAGGCGTGGCTGCGCGATACGTTGGCACAGATTCCCATGCGCGTGCGTGTGGCGGCAGGCACCAGTATTCCCATGCGCGACCGCGCACTGGCGCTGGTCGCCGGGGCGGGGCGCAGCCCCCGGCTGGAAGGCGCGCGGCTATTGCTGCCCGCTGATCCGACCGGCCTGCGCAGCGGCCCGCGCGTGGCTGCCTGGCTGAAGCTGCAGGCCCGCGCCGACCTCGAGGCCGCGTGCGCCCGGCATGCGGCGGCACTGGGGCTGACGTATGGTCCGCTGGTGCTGGGCGATACCCGCTCGCGCTGGGGGTCATGCACCGCGCAGGGGCGGCTGATGTTC
>SKKS01000033.1 GCA_007123625.1 Paracoccaceae bacterium | reverse complement strand
TGACCACCGCACGCGGGCGCATTGCCGTTCCGGCGGCCGAGGTGTTTTTCGAAGACGAGGCCCGCCCATGCTCCTGACCATCGATTGTGGCAACACCAACACCGTGTTTTCGGTCTGGGACGGTACACAGTTCCTTGCCACCTGGCGCACCTCGACCGAGCATCAGCGCACGGCGGACCAGTATTATGTTTGGCTGTCGACGTTGATGGAAGCCCGCCGCATGGATGTGCAGATCACCGACGTGATCATCAGCTCGACCGTGCCGCGCGTGGTGTTCAACCTGCGTGTGCTGTGCAACCGCTATTTCGATTGCCGCCCGCTGGTTGTGGGCAAACCCGAATGCGCGCTACCCGTGGGCGTGCGCGTGGACCCGGGCACGCAGGTCGGCCCGGACCGGCTGGTGAACACCGTGGCGGGGCATGACCTGTATGGCGGGGACCTGATCGTGGTTGATTTCGGCACCGCCACCACTTTCGACGTGGTGGACAGCGACGGCGCCTATGTGGGCGGCGTGATCTCGCCCGGCGTCAACCTCAGCCTGGAAGCGCTGCACATGGCGGCTGCCGCGCTGCCTCATGTGGACGTGACCAAACCCGACCGCGTGGTGGGAACCAATACCGTTGCGTGCATGCAATCCGGGGTTTTCTGGGGTTACGTCGGGCTTGTGAACGGGATATGCGAGCGCATAAAGGCCGAGCGCGACCGACCCATGAATGTGATCGGCACCGGCGGGCTGGCGCCGCTTTTCGCCACGGGCGAGGCGCTGTTTGATGAAATCCGCGATGACCTTACCATGCACGGTTTGCGCGTCATCCACGAATACAACAAGGACCGGACATGAGCAGCGACCGATTGATCTATGTGCCCCTAGGGGGCGCAGGCGAGGTGGGGATGAACGCGTATGTCTTTGGCTACGGGCCGAAGGGGCGTGAGCGGCTGATCCTCGTGGACCTTGGCGTGACTTTCCCGGACATGGACAGCACCCCGGGTGTGGACCTTATCCTGCCTGATATCGGTTGGCTGGCGGACCGCGCCGACCGGCTGGAGGCGATTTTCATCACCCACGCCCACGAAGACCACGTCGGCGCGCTGGGGCATTTGTGGCCCCGGCTGAAGGCGCCGGTCTATGCGCGCAACTTCACCGCGCGGATCGCGCGCAACAAGATGGTGGAGCAAGGGCAGGAGGGGGCGCAGGTGAAAACCGTCGGCAAGCTGCCCGAAACCATCGAGGCGGGCCCCTTCCGGGTGCAGTTCTTTCCGGTATCGCACTCCTTGCCCGAAGCTTCGGGGCTGGTGATCGACACGCCTGCGGGCCGTGTGGTCCACACGGGCGATTTCAAGGTCGACAAGACCCCCGGTGTGGGGGAGCCTTTCGACCCCGAAATGCTGGGTGCCATCGGCGCCGACGGGGTCAAGGTACTGGTCTGCGACAGCACCAACGTGCACCAGCCCGATCCGGGCCGGTCCGAACTTTCGCTTGCTCCGGCGCTGAGCGAGCTTGTTGCAAACACCCGCGGCATGGTGGTGGCGACAACGTTTGCGTCGAACGTGGCGCGGCTGCGAACGCTGGCGAATGCGGGCGTGGAAAACGGCCGCTCGGTCTGCGTCATGGGCCGCGCGATGCTGCGCATGATCGACACCGCGCAGGAAGCTGGACTCCTGACCGACTTCCCGCCCACCATCAACCCCGAAGAGGCCAAATCGGTCCCGCGCGAAAACCTGATGCTGCTGGTCACCGGCAGCCAAGGCGAACGGCGCGCCGCTTCGGCGCAGCTGTCGCGGGGGACCTACATGGGCATGAACATGAAAGAGGGCGATCTGTTCCTGTTCTCGTCCATGACCATCCCCGGCAATGAACGCGGCGTGATCCATATCGCCAACGCGCTGTCGGAAATGGGCGTCGATGTGGTGGATAACGCATCGCGCAAATACCACGTTTCCGGCCACCCCAACCGCCCCGATCTTGAGGAAATGCACCGCCTTATGGGAGCGCCGGTGATGATTCCCATGCACGGCGACCACCGGATGTTGCGCGAACACGCGCGGCTTGCGATCACATCGGGCGTGCGCAGCGCGGTGGTGACCAACGGCACCATGGTCGACCTGACCGGTGCCGCGCCGCAGGTTGTGGACGAGGTGCCGACGGGCCGCCTATATCTGGACGGCAACCGTCTGGTCGGTGCCATGGACGGGGTCATCCGCGACCGCATCCGCATGGCGCTCGGCGGGCATGTGCTGGTCACGCTGATCGTCGATGAAGCCGGTAGCCCGTTGGGCGAGGCCTGGGCCGAGACGATGGGTCTGGCCGAAAACGGGCGCGGGGGGCGGAGCGTGATCGATACGCTGGAAGACGAGATCGCGGATTTCCTTGAACGCGCCGACCGCAAGACACTGGGCGACGATGACAAGCTCAACGACGCCCTGCGCCGGGTCGCGCGGCAGGTCTGCATGGAGGAACTTGGCAAGCGCCCCGAGATCACCGTGGTGGTCAGCCGATTGATGGACAACTGAGCGAGCTTACGGCTGAGCACACCGGCGTGCCGCACTGCAGAATAATCGGCACCGCGGGCGCGTGACATCGTGCGATGCTGCGATTATAACCCGCGCGAATTCAATTCCGGCAGGACGAAACGCATGACCACACTGGTATTTGGCCACAAAGCCCCTGACACCGATTCCACCGGCTCGCCCCTGATCTGGGCCTGGTACATGACCGAAGTACAGGGAGATCCCGCCCGCGCCGTGCTTCTGGGCGCCCCGAATGCCGAGGCGCGTTTCGTGCTGGAACGCTGGAGTGTGGCCGAGCCCGAGATCATCGCCGATCTGGCGCCGGGCACACCGGTGGTGATCGTGGACACCAACAACCCCGCGGAACTTCCACCCTCGATCGGCAAGGCCGAAATCCGCGCGATCATCGACCATCACAAGTTGACCGGGGGCTTGCAGACGCTGGCGCCCATCGACATCACCATGCGGCCACTGGCCTGCACCGCCACGATCATGCACGACCTGATGGGCGCGGATGCCGCGCGGATGCCGCGCGAGATCAAGGGCCTGATGCTGTCATGCATCTTGTCGGACACGCTGGAATTCCGCTCGCCCACCACCACCGACCATGACCGCGCCGTGGCCGAGGCCCTGGCCGCCGACCTGGGGCTGGACTGCGCAGTCTATGCCGCCGAGATGTTCGCGGCGAAGTCGGATATGGGGGGGTATTCGGATGCGGAACTGCTGGGGATCGACGCGAAAAGCTTCGACGTCGGCGGGCTGACGCTGCGGGTGTCGGTCCTTGAAACCACCGCGCCGGGGCCGGTTCTTGCGCGGGCCGACGGGATCATGGCCGCCATGCCGGGTGTGGCGGAGGCAGACGGCGCCGACGAGGTGCTGCTGTTCGTGGTCGATATCCTGAACGAGGAAGCGACCCTGCTGCTGCCCAACGACCGCGTGCGGGCCATCGCTGCCGCGTCGTTCGGCGCCGAGGTGTCGGGCGACCGCGTGGTGCTGCCCGGCGTGATGAGCCGCAAGAAACAGATCATCCCTGTGCTGACTTTCTGACATGACCCGCATCCTTGCCAGTTTTGCTCAGATCGCGACCAATTATAACCTGGCCTTGGTCGATCT
>SKKS01000155.1 GCA_007123625.1 Paracoccaceae bacterium | reverse complement strand
CAATCATGTCAAACAGCAACCAAGACAAAATTCCAGCCAAAGCGCCAATAAACTCAGCGCCACGCCAGACAATATGCCTCGAAATCTCTTGCTCGAAGGCTGATCCCTCGATGCCCCACGCACGCCGTGACATGCTCGGTAGAGGTGTATCTAGGCAAAGCGCCCGTGCCGCGCAAGAGCGAATTTCATGCAACTTTCATTTTTTCCATTTCGCACAATATATCGGCATTCCCGCGCAGGAAAGTTGCGAATTCCGGCCGCTGCCGGGCCGAAAATGACCTGCGGCATGTTTGCGATGCGCCAGCGACGTGTCTGTGGCACCCTTGCGCGCCCAATTTTCTGGAACTGCCTGATTCCCCCACCCTGACATCGCACGCAGTTATCACAGCCGCGCACCTCTGCAGGAAGAATCGCCACTGGACCTTGCACCGGGCGCGCGGCACTCTCGGCTTCGAATCGCCCGGAGCCACTGTCCACCATGCGTCTGCTGATCTCCTTTGCGGCCCTCTTCCTGTCGGTCGTATTGCTGCAACTGGGGCTGGGCGGGGTCGTGCCGCTGGATGCGCTGTCAGGCGTGGAACTGGGGTTCACGGCAAGCGAGATAGGTCTTCTGGGCTCGGCGCATTTCGTCGGTTTCTTCATCGGCTGCTGGTGGGCGCCGCGGCTGATGGGGCAGGTCGGCCATTCGCGTGCCTTCGCGGCGCTCACGGCAGCCGGGACCATCGGGATTCTGGCGCATATGTTGGTGATCGACCCGATAGCCTGGGCGCTTTTGCGCCTGACATCGGGGCTCGCGGTCGCGGGGTGCTACACGATCATCGAGGCCTGGTTGCAGGCCAAGCTGACCAACGCGACGCGGGGGCGCGCGATGGGGGTCTACCGTGTTGTGGATATCGTGGGCAGCCTGGGGGCGCAGCTTCTGATCGGGGTTCTGGAGCCGGCCTCCTATGTCTCTTACAACCTGCTCGCCCTGCTGTGCTGTGCTGCGCTTTTCCCGTTGGTTCTGACACGTGCCGAGGCCCCGCCCGTGGGCGGCGCACCACGGTTGCGGCCCGGTCTGGCGTGGAACCGCTCGCCGCTGGCAGCGGCCGGGGTGGTGGTCTCGGGCATCACCGGGGCGGCGTTCCGGATGGTGGGGCCGCTTTATGCCCTGTCCATCGGGCTGCGAGCCGAGGTGATCGCGCTGTTTCTGGCCGCCTATGTGCTGGGCGGCGCGCTCGCGCAGATTCCCGTGGGCTGGCTTGCGGACAAGTATGACCGGCGCGCGGTGCTGATCTGGCTGTCCGTGGCCTCGGTCCTGGCCTGCGGCCTGACGGTTGCCAGCGCCGAAGCCGGGGTCACGGCGATCTTCCTTGCTGCGGCCTTCTTCGGCATGACCACATTCCCGATCTATTCCATCTCGGCAGCCCATGCGCATGATTTCACCGATCCGTCCGAGGCAGTGGAACTGTCCGCTGCGCTCATGTTCCTCTATGCGGTCGGCGCAATCGCAAGCCCGCTGGTCGCGTCGCTGCTGATCGACCTGCAAGGCCCGGCGGCGATGTTCGTCTTCATCTCGCTCGCGCATGTTGCTCTGGTAGTGTTCGGACTGGTGCGCATGCGGATGCGCGCCGCACCACAGGACCGCACACGCTATGAATACGTTCCGCGCACGTCCTTCCTGATCGGGCGGCTGTTGCGGCGGGGGCGCAAGCGGGACTGAGGCGTGACGCAGGCAATCTGACGCGATGCGGTGACGGCCTTGCGCCCGGGCGTCGGCAGAGGCGCAGGGACGTGAATGTAAGCGGCGTTGCGCATCGACGCTGTCTTGGCGCTGCGGTCATGACAGGTATGGGGGGTCATTCTGCGGTCCGAACCGGAGCGGGCACGCGGGCGACATGGTCACGGGCCACCGACATGGATTTGAGAATGGCATGGACACCATCGCCGGGCTGCAAGCCCATCTGATCGGCGGCGCGGCGGGTAATGCGGGCAAGAATCTCGTGTTGGCCTACTTGCACATGCACGGTCACTGCCGGTCCCTTGCCTGGCACGATCTCGGTCACGCGGCCTGCGAGGATATTCTGGGCCGAAAGTCCCTCAGGCCGGGCGCGCGACAGAATCACCTCATGCGCCATGATCCGCACCCGTACCTGGCTTCCGGGCGCGCCCTCGACACCGGGCAGGAACAGCGGTCCGGTCTCTGCCTCCAGCCGGGTCAGCCCGTCCGCCCCATGTTCGACGATTACCGCAGGAAGCATCACCGCCACTTCGCGGATGCCCATTGCGCGCAACGCCTGCGCGTCGGACATCACTGCGGCGGTCGTGCCCTCGCCCATCACGCGCCCCGCCGCGATAACCACCATCCGGTCGGCAAGCATCTGCGCCTCGTTCATGTCATGCGTCACCAGCACGACCGGCATGGCCAGATGGGCGCGCAGCGCGATGATCTCGGCATAAAGCTTCTCGCGCGTCGCGCGGTCCACGGCGGAGAACGGCTCGTCCAAAAGCAGCGCCTGCGGCTTGCGCGCCAGCGCGCGGGCCACGGCAACGCGCTGCTGCTGGCCGCCCGACAATTGCGCGGGCTTGCGGCCCGACAGACCGTGCAGGTTCACCAGATCGAGGATGCGCGCGGCCTCGGCTGCATCGGCGATATCCATTGCCGCCATCACGTTCTGCGCGGCTGTCATATGCGGAAACAGCGCATAATTCTGGAACACGATGCCGACGCGGCGGCGATGCGTGGGCAGGTCGATGCGCGCGCGCGTGTCCAGCCATGGCGTGCCATTCACCGTGACCCGCGCCAGTTGCGGATGCCAGAGCCCGGCGATGGTGCGCAGAAGCGTCGTCTTGCCAGACCCGGAATGACCCACCAGCGCCAGCAATTCGCCCGGTTCGACCCGGAACGCCACATCCAGCGGGATCGGCGACTTCGCCCGTGCCATCACCTCCAGCGCCATCAGGACAACCTCCTGCCGACGCGCGCTGACAGCCAGTAGGTGATGGCGATGGTGAACAGGCTGATCGCAACCAGCGTGGCCGACATGATTGCCGCCCCCCGGTCGTCGAAACCCTGCACCCGGTCATAGATCGCGATGGCGATGGTCTTCGTCTCGCCGGGGATGGAGCCGCCGACCATCAGCACGATGCCGAATTCGCCCAGCGTATGCGCGAAGGTCAGCACCATTGCCGTCATCACACCCGGCCATGCGAGCGGGAGTTCCACCTTCCAGAGCGAGGTCAGCGGTGACATCCCGCAGCAGCGCGCGGCCTCGCGGACCTCCGTCGCAATCGCTTCGAACCCCCGTTGCGCGGGCTGGATGGCAAAGGGCAGGTTGAAGATGACCGACGCCACCACCAGCCCCTGGAAGCTGAACACCAGTTGGCTGCCGAAGATGGCGTGCCACCACTGCCCGATGGGCGAGTTCCGCCCGAAAGACACCAGCAGATAGAAGCCCAGAACCGTGGGCGGCAGGACCAGTGGCAGCATCACCAGCGCCTCGACCAGCCCCTTGCCCCGGAAGCTGTGATACGCAAGAAAGCGCCCCATCAGGACCGACACGGGCAGCAGGATCGCGACGGTCCAGGCGGCAAGCCGCAGCGACAGCCAGAGTGCGGTCCAGTCCATGCGTCACTCGCCTTCAGGCACGACAAAGCCAT
>SKKS01000469.1 GCA_007123625.1 Paracoccaceae bacterium | reverse complement strand
GGCTTCGGCGCGGGTCTGGTGGTCATAGGATTTCACGCTGATCGTATCGACCGCGCGGATGTCCAGTTCGCGTGCGATGATCATTGCGGGCGCAAGTCCGCCGCGCGTGATCGCCACCACACCGCGCCATTGCCCGCCATCGGGTCCTTGCTTGTCCAGCCGCCAGGCCAGCGCCCGGCTGTCGCGGTGGATCTGGTCCCAGCTGATGTGGAAGCCTTTTTCGTGGGGCAGGCGGTCGTTCATGGCAGTACCTCGGATGCGTTTGGGGCAGGGGTGTCGGAACCGGGCAGGGGCGCCGTCAGCCGCAGGTCCAGGCCGCCCCGTAGCATGTTGCGCAAGGCATGACGCATCGCCCGGCCGGGGCTGCGCAATGCGGCCAGCTGCGCGATGTTCAAGGCCAGAAGATTCGCGCGCGTCATGGCTCAGTGGTCCTTGCGTCCCGTCACGGCGTCGATGTCCGGCGCATCCACGGCTTTCATGCCGACCACATGATAGCCCGCGTCCACATGCAGGTTTTCGCCCGTCGTGCCCGACCCCAGATCGGAAAGGAGGTAAAGCGCGGCCTTGCCAACCTCTTCCTGCGTGACGTTGCGGCGCAGGGGTGAATTCAGCTCGTTCCATTTCATGATGTAGCGGAAATCGCCGATACCGCTGGCCGCCAGCGTCTTGATCGGCCCGGCGCTGATCGCGTTGACGCGGATGCCGTCCTTGCCCAGATCCTCGGCAAGATACATCACCGACGCCTCCAGCGCCGCCTTGGCCAGGCCCATCACGTTGTAATGCGGCATCACCCGTTCGGCGCCGTAATAGGTCATGGTCAGCAAGCTGCCGCCCTCGGGCATCATCGCGGCTGCGCGCTGGCAGACGGCGGTGAAGGAATAGACCGAAATATCCATTGTCATGCGAAAATTCTCGGGGCTCGTGTCGACATACCGCCCGCGCAATTCCGACTTGTCCGAGAACCCGATTGCATGGACCACGAAATCGATGCTGCCCCACAGGTCGCGCAGACCCTCAAACAACGCGTCCATCGACCCGGCGTCGGCCACGTCGCATTCGAACAGATGCGGCGTGCCCAGCGATTCCGCCAACGGCAGCACACGCTTTTTCAAGGTGTCACCCTGATACGAAAATGCCAGTTCGGCCCCATGCTGCGCCAGCACGCGGGCAATCCCCCAGGCGATGGACTTGTCGTTGGCAAGGCCCATGATCAGGCCACGCTTGCCGCTCATCAATTTCTCTGACATTTCCTTGCCCCTGCGCCGCGCTAAACTTCGGGTCGGTTTAGGCCAAAGCCCGTGGCGCATCAAGCCGCGAGACCGACAGAAGGAATGGAACACGATGAGCGAGAGAAGCGGCATTTTCGCGGGCGATGATCCCTTTGCCATTGCGCGTGGCTGGCTGGCCGAGGCCGAGGCGACCGAGCCGAACGATCCCAACGCCATCGCGCTGGCCACGGTGGACGGCGACGGGCTGCCCAATGTGCGCATGGTGCTGCTCAAGGAAATCGCCGTCGACAGCTTCGTGTTCTTCACCAACTACGAAAGCCGCAAGGCGACCGAGATCGAAGGCGCGGGCAAGGCCGCCTTCCTGCTGCACTGGAAATCGCTGCGCCGTCAGATCCGCGTGCGCGGCACCGTGGTGCGCGAAGACGGCCCCGAGGCCGACGCATATTACGCGTCGCGGTCGCTCAAGTCGCGGCTTGGGGCGTGGGCGTCGCGCCAGTCGCAGCCGCTGGAATCGCGCACCGCGCTCATGGCCGAAGTGGCCCGCCAGACCGCGCGTCATGGACCCAATCCGCCGCGCCCACCGTTCTGGGGCGGCTACCGGATCGCGCCGACAGAGATCGAATTCTGGGCCGATGGCGCCTTTCGGTTGCATGACCGGTTCCGGTGGTCGCGTGCGCCCGCAACGGGTTGCTGGGAAATCTCGCGCCTCTCTCCTTGACGTAACGTCAGTCGGGAGTGTTAGGTACGGCGTGCAGCTTCTGCCAGTTGCAAAATGAAAAGTTTGCGTCGACAGTGACGCGCCGAACCGGGCAGGTTTGATTTATCCCGATGAAATATCGGCAGAACGGCGGATCGTGGATGCAGGACGAAGGTGTGGAAAAGCGACAGGCCAGCGGTACCGTCAAGTGGTTTGATCGCACCAAGGGGTTCGGTTTCATCGTCGCCGATGACGGCGGGCCGGACATTCTTCTACATGCCAATGCATTGCGCAGCTTCGGTCACAGCTCGGTCTGTGATATGGCCGGAATCGTCGTGACGGTGCAGGAGACCCAGCGCGGCCTGCAAACGGTTGAGGTGCTGGAAATCATCCCTCCGGTCGAAGGGAATGACCAGAATACACCTGCTCCCGAACCCGATCCCGAGATTGACTCCATCGCCCTCCAGCCGGCCCGTGTGAAATGGTTCGACAAGGTCAAGGGCTTTGGCTTCTGCAACGTCTTTGGCGAAGGCGACGACGTGTTCGTGCATATGGAGGTGCTGCGCCGTGCCGGGTTCGCGGACCTGCAGCCGGGCGAGGCGCTTGCCGTGCGGGTCAGCGATGGCGAGCGGGGCCGTATGGCGGTGGCGATCGCGTCCTGGGAATCCGCGCTCATGCAGCCGTCATGACCGTGGTCCGCGCCTCCTTGCGCGCCCTGGCGCTGCTGTTCGTTCTGGTGCTGGCCGCGCCGATCCTGGTCGCGCCGGTCCAGGCGGCTGCGTGCAGCGAAACCCATGTCGACCTGCGCGGGGATTGGGGCAGCGCCCGCTTCCGGGTCGAGATCGCCGATACCGACGCCACCCGGGCGCAGGGGTTGATGTTCGTCGAGGCAATGCCGCGCTGGTCAGGCATGCTGTTCGTGTTCGACAGCCCTGGCCCGCGCAGCTTCTGGATGGCGAACACGCTGATCGAACTGGACATGCTGTTCATAACCCCCGAGGGCCGGGTCGCTCATGTGCATCACCGGGCGATCCCCCATGACCGCACGCCGGTCAGCAGCGAGAACGATGGAATCCAGTATGTACTGGAAATCAATGGCGGCATGGCCGAAAGTCTGGGCATCGATGCGGGCACCGAGATGCGCCATCCCCGTCTGGCCCCCGAAACCGCGCTCTGGCCTTGTGAGTGATCGCTGTGAGTGATCGCGGCGGATTGGGGCTTTCGCCGCATCAACGAAGGCGCTAAAGACGATTCGTCGGGGCGTGGCGCAGCTTGGTAGCGCGACGGTTTTGGGTACCGTAGGTCGTAGGTTCGAATCCTATCGCCCCGACCACAACTTTGCAGGTTTCTGGGTAGCCCGTTTTACTCGTCGTTTTTCAGAGCTGTTCACTGTCCCTTCGCAAACCGTGCCAGTTTGTTCGCGATTCCATCCGACATTCCGGGCGACAGGGCGGTTTAGCGCTCGATCACTTCAGCGGCGTGTTCTCCTTCCCCCCGCGCGCCGTTCCCCACCCACCCGCGCGCCACGCGGGGGGGGGCGGGCTGCGTTCACGGCGGCAGGGATGCGAGCGTCAGGCAGGACGCGGCGTCTGCATCGACGCGCCACCGGGCGGGCGGCGCCCGGCGGGCACGCAGGCGATCAAGCTGCCAGTGCCCTGAAAGCAGGGGCCGGGTGTCGGTGGGGCGTGTGGAAGGTGCGGGCGCAAGGGGGGGGGCCGATATGGTG
>SKKS01000238.1 GCA_007123625.1 Paracoccaceae bacterium | reverse complement strand
CTCGATATCATGCGCTTGCACGTAATCGGCCACACCGTTCCACAAATGCAGCATCGCCGTGCTGCCGCGGTAATCAGGGTGAATGCACGACCGCCCCAGTTCCAGCAGCCGCCGCCCCGAATTCAGCAGCGGACCAAGGTCATACTCCGACGAGGAATAGAACCCGCCCGCCTGTTCCGCGCGCGCGCAGGTCATCAGCCGATAGACACCCACCACATGATCCAGCCCTGCCGGGTCGCGGGCGGGATCGATCAGCAGGAGATGATCGAAGAACGGGTCGTACCGGTCGGCCTCCAACCCGACGGTATGATCGACCATGTCGCCATCCCCGCCCATTTCAGCAATGAACACCGCGTATCGCAGCCGCTGGGCCGCCCGCAGATCCGATTCGGTCCGTGCCAGCCGCGTGACCAGAGCATTGCCACGCCTCGGCATGGCGCCGCCTTGCGGAAAGCTCTCCTCGGCAACAAGCGGGATCATTTTCCCTCCTCCAACCGAACGGTACACGTCACACTGCATTCAGAACACACTTGACTCGCCGCTGAGTTGAGGATCACAATAAGTTCATGATGCATTTTCATTATCCAGTCGCTGGAAGCAGAAGAATTACTCCGGCATCAATCGTCAGTTTACCCTCGTGTTCGAAATTCACCGTGACGCGATCGCCTATGCGCGATTGCACTTGGCCCAGCCCCCACTCCGGCCGTGCCGGGTTCTGCACGATCATTCCAGGCTCAAGAAGGCTTGGCGGAAAATTCATTGGCGGGCCCCCGTACCCGCCGCGGAGGCATTGATGATCATCGAACCAACCCCCAACGATGATGTGACCGATCCAAGTGTCGACGCTTTGATCGCGTCTCGCATCTGCCATGACCTGATCAATCCTATCGGTGCAATCGGCAACGGGCTTGAACTGCTGACACTGTCTGGCAAGGGCGCGGGGCCGGAACTAGACCTGATCGGGGAAAGCGTGGCGCGGGCGCAGGCCCGGATACGATTCTTTCGCATCGCCTTTGGCGAATTCGATGCCGCCCGGCGCATCAACCCGGTCGAAGTCCGCTCGATCCTGAACGCGCTTTTTGCGGGCACGCGTATCTCGATGGACTGGCAGATCGCGTCGGACCTGCCGCGGCGCGAAGCAAAACTGTGTTTCCTGCTGCTGCTGTGCATGGAAACCGCGCTGCCGCGTGGGGGGATCGTCACCGCATCCGAGGGCGGGGACGGCTGGACCCTGATCGCGCAGGCCGAACGGCTGCATGTCGACCCCACGGTCTGGAACGGGCTGTCATGCGGGCAGATCAACGTGGAGCTGACACCGACACTGGTGCCATTCGCGCTGGCAGCGCGCCACAGCCAGATGATCGGCGCACGAATCACCGTCGACACCTGCAGCGACAGTATCGCCATCGCATTTTCCCTCGCTTGATGGGCGCCGGGCGCGCCTTGCAGGCTTGACCTCAGCTCTCCGGCGCCCCGGTTGCGCGCCAGTGATCCTGCGCCTTGAGCGCGTCCATGACCTCGCGTGGCATGTAGGTTTCGTCGTGCTTGGCCAGAATCTCATGCGCCTCGAAGACACCATTGACGAGGCGCCCGGTGCCGACCATCCCCTCGTTCTCGGAAAACAGGTCCGGCAGGATGCCGCGATAGCGCACTTCGACCGACGCGGGGCCGTCGGTCACCCGGAACACCACCGTGTCGGACTGCCCGCGGATGATCGAGCCCTCCTCGACCAGCCCGCCGATGCGGAAAACCTCGTTCTCGGGCGGCGGCGCGGCCAGCACCTCGGACGGCGAGCGGAAGAAATTGATCCCGTCGCGCATCGCAAAGCCGATCAGCGCCGTCGAAAGCGCCAGCGCCACGGCGGCGACGGCGAAAATCTGGATGCGGCGTTTTTTCTTCAGGCTCTTCATGTCATCCTCACCTCAGGGGAAAACCGGCACGCCCAGCAACCCCGTAGTTTCCTCGATCCCAAGCATCAGGTTCGCGTTCTGCACCGCCTGGCCGGACGACCCTTTGCACAAGTTGTCCAGCACAGCGACCACCAGCGCACGGCCCGGCACGCGATCCCCGACCACCCCGATATGCACGAAATTGGAGCCGCGCACATCATGGGTCGAGGGGAGTGTGCCAAAAGGAAGCACATGTATAAATGACTCAGCGCAATACCGTCCCTGCAAAACCGCGTGAATTTGCGCAGCGTCACCATCCAACCAGATGCTGGCCAGAATCCCCCGGTTCATGGGGATCAGGTGCGGCGTGAACTGCACATGGATAGGGCGCCCGGCAAGTCGCGCGAATTCCTGATCGAATTCACCAAGGTGCCGGTGGGTGCCCCCGGCGGCATAGGCCTGCGTGCCCTCGGACAATTCGGCATGCAGCAGGTTCTCCTTGAGCGACCGCCCTGCCCCGGACACCCCGCATTTTAGGTCCATGATGATCCTGTCCAGATCGATCACCCCTTCGGCAATCAGCGGGTTGAGCGCATATTGCCCGGTGGCGGCATTGCACCCCGTCCCCGCCACCAGCCGCGCGCTGCGGATGTCATCGCGGTAGAATTCCGTCAAGCCATAGACCGCTTCGGCCTGCAACTCGGGCGCGCCGTGGGGCTGGCCATACCATTTTTCATAAGCCGCCGGGTCGCGCAGCCGGAAATCCGCGCTCAGGTCCACGATCCGCAGGTCGCGCGGCAGGTCGCGGACCACCGCCTGGCTGGTCGCGTGGGGCAGCGCGCAGAACGCCAGATCGATGGCGGAGAAGTCCACATCCTCGATCCGGCACAGGTCCGGCAGGTCCAGATGACGCAGGAAGGGAAACACCTGTGCCACCGGCTGCCCGGCCTTGCGCTCGCCGGTCAGGGCGACGATTTCAAGCTGCGGATGGGTGGCGATCAGCCGGATCAGTTCGGCGCCAGTATAGCCGGAAGCGCCCAGGATGGCGATATTCTTGGTCATGATTCGGGTCTTTCAAGCAGATGTCGCGCAAGCCGCCAGTGTCTGGAACTGCGCTCCGCGCGGGGAGTATTTGGGGCAAGATGAAGCCGCTCAGGCGGCCTGAAACGGAACCTGTCGTCGCAGGAATTGCGTCGCCTTGCGCGAGACATTGACCGGATCGCCCGTGGTCAGGAACACCGACCCCGTGCCGGGCCCGACCATTTCGGGGCGGCGGCGCAGGTAATCGTCCAGGCTGGCGGCGACCAGCTTTGGCTGCGAATAGACCGCAACATCCGGGCCCAGGGCGGCGGCGAAGGCTTCTTCCATGAGCGGGTAATGGGTGCAGCCCAGCACCGCAGCCTCGGGCTTCGGCATCCGGCGCAAAAGCGCTTCGACATGAGAATGCACCAGCGCTTCGGCCAGGATCAGATCGCCCTGTTCGATGGCATCGACCACGCCCGCGCAAGGCTGTGCCTCGACATCCACGCCGATGGCGCGAAACGCCAGTTCGCGCTGAAACGCCCGGCTTTGCACCGTGGCGGGCGTGGCGAACAGCGCCACATGCTTGACCGCAACCTCACGCGGGGGGGAATTGTCGCCCCATTGCCGTTCGGTCAGCGCCTCGATCAGCGGGACAAAGACACCCAGCACCCGCTTGTCCCCCGGCACCCAGGTTTCCTGCATCCGGCGCAGGGCGGCGGCGCTGGCGGTGTTGCAGGCCAGGAT
>SKKS01000392.1 GCA_007123625.1 Paracoccaceae bacterium | reverse complement strand
GCTTCCACAGCACCGCGCCGCGCTCGTCAAAGGCTTCGATCCGGGCCGCAGCACGCAATGCCAGCACCCCGGTAAGGCTGAGCGGGAACAACAGCAGGAACAGCGCCTGCGCGATCTCGACCCCATAGCCGAAGCCGAGCACCAGCATGACCGTAAGGGCGGTCGCAACAAAGGCGGTGACCCAGTGCCCGGCGCTGCGCATCACCGCAAGCCGCCGCCGCGCCTGGATATGGGCCAGCACGTCAACATCTGCGGCATCCTGCCCACCCCTGCGGCGGGCGCGGCTGATCAGGTCCTGCGGAACGCCAAGGGTGTAATGGGACACCGTGGACCACATCACCGCAAGGGCGATCCAGAACCAGACCGAGGTGAAGGATCGCGTGTCGATCACAACAAAGACATTGTCCAGCAAGCTCACGTCGCGCGCGTCCCTCTGCCGACCGCTCCAATGACCCCGGCAGGCCCGGCGGGTCCGGGGGCGCCCTTGTGTTAGCGTGTCGCGCAGGGCACCGAAAGGGCGAATTCAGCGCCCGCCGGAAGCGCCCGTTTCTGCACCCATTTCTGTGCGGAGGGCATCGGCGCTGGCGCGCAGGGCCTCGGGCGCGGGTTGCGGCGGCGGCGTGAAGCTTTCCGGCCCCGCGTCCAGATACGCGACCGAGGTGACGTCATGGATGTGATGCATCGGCACCACATGGGCGTGGGCATGGGGCACATGGATGCCGGTATAGAACATCGAGACCCGCTCGACCCCGTAAAGCCGCTTCATCGCGCGGGCGATCTGCTGCGCGCAGGTGGTCACACGGGTCGCCAGCGGCTCGGGCAGATCCTCGAACCAGACATGATGCGCCTTCGGGATCACCAGCGCGTGACCGGGCCGGATCGGATGCAGGTCCAGAAACGCCAGGACGTGCTCATCCTCGAACAGCTTGTGCGCAGGCAACGCGCCGGCGGCGATCCTGCAGAACAGGCAGTCCGCCTGGGCCGGTGCGCTCATGGTCCTTCCTCCGTCGCGACCGTGCGCAGGAACGCTGCCACCACCGGGCCAAGCGCGTCGACGATCACCGCCACGCCTGCAGCGTTGGGATGGATATGGTCATCCTGCATCATGTCCGAGAACGACAGGCCCGCGTCGGCCTTGTCGGACATGGGCTGCAGCAGGTTGGGATAGAGCGCCGCGCCATGGTCGGCGGCCAGTTCCGGATACATGGCTTCGAACGCGTCGCGGAACTCGGGGCCATAGTTGCCGGGCGCGGGCAGGCCCGCCAGCAGCGCGGGGATGCCTTCGGCGCCCAGCCGTTCGAGGATGGCATCCAGATTGGCGCGGCTGGAGGCCGGGTCGATCCCGCGCAACAGGTCGTTGCCGCCCAGGATCACCAGCATGGCGTCCACAGGCTCGGCCAGGGTCCAGTCGAGCCGCGCAAGCCCCCCGGCAGTGGTGTCGCCGGACACGCCCGCGTTGATCACTGCAACGTCGTGGCCGTTTTCCTGCAACCATGCCTCCAGCCGCGGCACAAGCCCCTCGCCCTGCGCCAGCCCGTAGCCCTGCGTCAGGCTGTCGCCCAGGGCCACCAGCCGCAGCGGCTCTGCCGCCTGTGCCGGGGGCGCGGCAACAACACCGGCAAGGATCGCGACGGAAACCCCGGCTGCCAGCGTGATCTTCCTGCCCGCCCCGAACGTTGTCGCCGCTGCTGCTGCGGCGCAGCGCTTGCCAATCCGGGCCACGGCACCATATGCCACAAGAAGCCATGACCCGGGAAATGCCAGCATGACCGAAACCATCCTCTCGCTTACCGATGCGCGACTGACGCTGCAGGGCAATGCCGGCCCGGTCGAGATTCTGCGCGGGATCTCGCTGGATGTGACGGCGGGCGAAACGCTGGGTCTGGTGGGGCCTTCCGGGTCTGGCAAGTCGTCTCTCCTGATGCTGATGGGCGGGCTGGACCGCGCCACCGGGGGCAAGATCACGGCGCTGGGCCAGGACCTCACCGCGATGGACGAGGATGCGCTGGCACGCCTTCGTCGCACGAATATGGGGGTGGTGTTCCAGTCTTTCCACCTGATTCCCACCATGACGGCGCTTGAAAATGTCGCAACCCCGCTGGAACTTGCCGGGCGGGCCGATGCGTTTGAGCGCGCCGAGGAAGAATTGCGCGCCGTCGGGCTGGGTGCGCGGCTGGACCATTACCCGGCGCAGCTTTCGGGCGGGGAGCAGCAGCGCGTCGCACTTGCCCGCGCTGCCGCCCCGCGCCCGAAATTGCTGCTTGCGGACGAACCCACCGGCAACCTTGACCAGACCACGGGCGAGGTGATCATGGATCTGCTGTTCGGCCTGCGCGACCGGTATGGCAGCACGCTGGTGCTGGTCACGCATGCGCCCGAACTGGCCGCGCGCTGCGACAGGGTGGTGCGGCTGATGGACGGTTGCATCGCCAGCGATTCGGATCAGCGCGTCCTGCGGGGGGCCGCCGAATGAGCCTGCGCGTTGCCGCGAGGATTGCCCGGCGCGAAATGCGCGGCGGGCTGCGCGGGTTCTGGGTGTTCCTGGCCTGTCTGGCGCTGGGTGTCGGCGCAATCGCCGCCGTGGGCTCGGTACGGGCCGCCATCAATGCCGGACTGGCCGAAGAAGGGGCTGCACTGCTGGGCGGCGACGCCGAAATCCGCCTGACCTATCGCTTTGCCGAACCCGACGAACGCGCGTTCATGGACGGGCTTGCCGATGCGGTATCCGAGGTGGTCGATTTCCGGTCCATGGCCGTGGTTGACGACGAACGCTCGGTCACACAGGTCAAGGGCGTGGACGATGCCTATCCGCTGCTGGGCGCGGTGACGCTGGACCCGCCGATGCCGCTTACGGAGGTCTTTGCGGGCGCGAATGGCCTGCCCGGTGGTGCGATGGACCGCATTCTGGTGGATCGGCTGGGCATGGACATCGGCGACACCTTCCGGTTGGGCGTGCAGGAGTTCACGCTGATGGCCGTGGTCGTGCGCGAACCCGATGCGGTGGGTGCCACCTTCGGGTTTGGCCCGCGCACGCTGGTGGCGACCGATGCACTGGCGGAGTCGGAGCTTCTTGGACCCGGCACGCTGTATACCAGCCAGTACCGGCTGCTGCTACCGCCCGGCACATCGCTCGATGCCGCGCGTAACCAGACGATGGCGGCACTGGAAGGCACCGGTGCGCGCTGGCGCGACAGCCGCCGCGCCGCGCCGGGGGTAGACCGCTTCATCGAACGGATAGGGTCGTTCCTGGTCCTGGTCGGGCTGGCCGGGCTGGCAGTCGGGGGGGTTGGCGTATCCGCGGCGGTGCGCAGCTATCTGGACCGCAAGACCGCGACCATCGCCACGCTGAAAACACTGGGCGCCGAAACCCGCACCATCTTCGCGATCTATTTCCTGCAGATCGGCGCGCTGACGGCGCTGGGGATCGTACTGGGGCTGGTGCTTGGCGCGCTCGCGCCCTTTGCGGCAGCGCCCCTGCTGGCCGAGCAGCTTCCGGTGGCACCGCAGGTGGTGCTCCGCGCCGCCCCGCTGGCCGAGGCCGCGCTTTACGGCGCGCTGACGGCGCTGGTCTTCACGCTCTGGCCGCTGGCCCGGACCGAGCATGTGCGCGCGGCGGCGATCTTTCGCGGCATCGGGATCGAAGGTGCCGCCTGGCCGCGTTG
>SKKS01000024.1 GCA_007123625.1 Paracoccaceae bacterium | reverse complement strand
TTCCGGGGCAACTGGACGGGCGGCGGGTGCGCGACACTGCGCAGGGCCGGGTCGAGGCCGGGGTCGATGTGACGCTGATCGCGCCCCTGCCCGATGCCTGCTGGCGGGTGCTGGCGCGTCCCTTGCGCAAGCTGCAACCAGGGGATCGAGTGGTGTTTTCCGAGCGGCTGAGCGCGACTGTCACCGTCCGGGGCGCCGAGGATGCCGTTTTGCGCTTCGACCAGACCGGGGCCGCGTTCGATGCAGCGCTGGCCGAAGCCGGTCGCATGCCGCTGCCGCCCTACATCGCCGCGCGCAGACCCGCCGACGCCCGCGACGCTCAGGACTACCAGACCGTGTTCGCCCGCCACGAAGGCGCGGTGGCCGCGCCCACAGCTTCGCTGCATTTCGATGAACCGCTGCTTGAAGCTCTGCGTGCGCGCGGCGTCACGATGACCGAGGTGACGCTGCATGTGGGTGCAGGCACCTTCCTGCCGGTCAAGACCGACGACATATCCGCCCACCGCATGCACGCAGAGTGGGGGCAGATCAGCGCTGCGGCCGCAGCCGAGATCAACGCCACCCGCGCTGTCGGCGGGCGGATCATCCCGGTCGGGACCACCGCACTGCGGCTGATCGAAACCGCCGCGGCACCGGACGGAACACTGACCGAGTGGACGGGCGAAACCGACATCTTCATCACGCCGGGATACCGGTTCCGGGTGACCGACGCGCTGATGACGAATTTCCATCTGCCGAAATCGACGCTGATGATGCTGGTGTCCGCGCTGATGGGGCAGGACCGCATCCGGCACATCTACGACCATGCAATGCGCTCAGGCTACAGGTTCTTTTCCTATGGCGATGCGTCCTTGTTGGTGCCGGAGTGATGCATCGCTGCCGCGGGGTGCCCGCGCGTTCGGTCCCCGTAAAGAACAAACCGCCGCCAGACGTCGCTACAGAGACAGACACACGCAATCCGGGGCAGTATCCCCGCCAGGTTCGACGTGCCAAAGACATTGAGGAGCTCAGACAATGATCCGCGTATTCATGGCGTCCTGGCCCCTGCTGCTGGGCATGCTGATGCTGATGATCGGCAACGGCATCCAGGGGACCTTGCTGGGGATTCGCGGCAATCTCGAAGGGTTCACGACGCAGCAGATGTCGATCGTCATGTCGGCCTATTTCCTGGGCTTCCTGTTTGGCTCGCGGATGGCGCCGGAACTGATCCGGCGTGTCGGCCATGTGCGCGTGTTCGCCGCTCTGGGGTCCATGATCTCGGCGGTGCTGGTGATGTATGCGGCGGTCCCGGACTGGATCGTGTGGTCGGTGCTGCGGGTGCTGATCGGGTTTTGTTTCGCGGGCGTCTATGTGACCGCCGAAAGCTGGCTCAACAACACGGCGACCAACGAAACGCGTGGACAGACCCTGTCGCTCTACATGATTGTGCAGATGATCGGGATCATCTCGGCGCAGGGGATTCTCAACCTGGCCGATCCGGCGGGGTTCCTGCTGTTCGTGATCCCATCGGTGCTGGTGTCGCTGGCGTTTGCGCCGATCCTTCTGTCCATCAACCCCGCGCCGTCCTTTGCCAGCACCAAGCGGATGAGTTTTGCGGAACTTTACGCGATTTCGCCCCTGGGCGTGGTCGGCATCTTCCTGATGGGTGGGGTGTTCGCGGCGCTGTTCGGGATGGCTGCGGTCTGGGGCGGGATCGCCGGATTGTCGGTGCTCGAGATCACCGCCTTCGTGGCGGCAATCTATTTCGGCGGCCTTGTCTTTCAGTATCCCATCGGCTGGATCTCGGACCGCATGGACCGGCGGCAGCTGATCATGATCGTCGCGGCAGTCGGAGCGGTGGCCTGTGTCGTCGCAACGCTGGCGCCGCTGGGTTTCAGCCTCTTGTTGGGGGTGGCCATGGTCATCGGGGGAATTTCGAACCCACTCTATTCGCTGCTGCTGGCGTACACCAACGACTACCTTGCTCATGACGACATGGCAGCGGCCTCGGGGGGGTTGCTGTTCGTCAACGGGCTGGGCGCGGTGGTGGGCCCGCTGATCATCGGCTGGATCATGAGCATTGTCGGCCCGTCGGGGTTTTTCCTGTATATCGGGGTGCTGTGTGCGCTGCTGTCGGGCTATTCCGTGTGGCGGATGTCGCGCCGCCCCGCGCCTGCGGTTGCTGACACCGGAAGCTTCACGGCTGTGACACCGGGAACCACGGCAGTGGCCTATGAGGCGGTGATCGAAGCGCAGGCAGATGAGGATTCGCGCTGATGCGTCACAAATAGGGCACAATCGGCGGAAGCCTGCGCGGCTTGCCGCCGATGGCAATGCCTGATTCTTGCGCAAAGCCGCGCCTGCTGGCACGGTGAATTCAGTGGCGTCGCACAGGAGGCAATGATGGACACCGCCAAGACAGTCCTCGATTTCTGGCTTGATGAGGTCGGACCGGGGGGCTGGTACGAGGTCAACCCAGACCTCGATGACAAGATCCGCGCGCGATTTGCGGGTCTTTGGGAGCGCGCAGCCCGCGATGGGCTGGGTCATTGGCAAAGCAACGCCCGCGGCGCGCTGGCCTATCTGATCGTCACCGACCAGTTTCCGCGCAACATGTTCCGTGGGCAAGCGAAGGCTTTCACCACCGATGCGCTGGCGCTGCGGGCGGCGATTCGGGCCTGCCATCACAAGCTGGACATGCATATTCCGGAGCCGGCGCGGCAGTTTTTCTATTTGCCGATGATGCATTCCGAAAGCCCTTTCGACCAGGACCGCTGCGTACGGATGTTCCTGACCCGGATGCCCGAAACGGGCGCGCAAAACCTGCTGCACGCCCGTGCGCACCGGCAGGTGATCCGCGATTTCGGCCGCTTCCCCTATCGCAATGCGGCACTGGACCGGGCCAACACTCCGGCCGAAGTGGCGTTTCTGGACCAGGGCGGCTATGGCGAAGTGGTGCGCGAATTGCAGATCGCGGCCTGAATTGGGCTTGATTTGGGGCCTGTTCCTGCGCCCGTGCCATTCGGCGGGCGCGGGGCGGGTATGAATGCGGTGACCCCGCCGCTCCCTCCGCCGCCGTTGCACGAATGCCGAAATTGGTTTAATGCCAAACTAATTTCGCAAGGAGGGGTGCATGGCGGCCAAAGCGTATGATGTCATCGTGATCGGGGCCGGACCGGGCGGCTATGTTGCCGCGATACGGGCCAGCCAGCTTGGCAGACGGGTCGCAATCGTCGAGCGCGAGCATCTGGGCGGTATATGCCTGAACTGGGGCTGCATTCCCACCAAGGCCATGCTGCGGTCGGCCGAGGTCTTCCACCTGATGGAACGCGCTGCCGAATTCGGGCTCAAGGCCGATGGCATCGGGTACGACCTGGATGCAGTGGTCAAGCGTTCGCGCAAGGTGGCGGGGCAGTTGTCCGGCGGCATCGGGCATCTGATGAAGAAGAACAAGGTCGAAGTGGTGATGGGGGCCGCCAGCGTTCCGGCACCCGGTAAGGTTAGCGTAAAGACCGACAAGGGCACGCAAGAGCTGACCGCCCCGGACATCATCCTGGCCACCGGCGCACGGGCGCGCGAACTTCCGGGACTTGAAGCCGACGGCGATCTGGTCTGGACCTACAAGCACGCCTTGCAGACGAAGCGGATGCCGAAGAAACTTCTGGTCATCGGCTCGGGCGCGATCGGGAT
>SKKS01000472.1 GCA_007123625.1 Paracoccaceae bacterium | reverse complement strand
GTGCGGGATCGCCCAGCAGGAACGTTTCGACATGCCAGCCCCGGTCCTGCAGCAGCCGCGCAACCACGAACCCATCGCCGCCGTTGTTGCCGGGACCGCACAGGACGCAGGCGCGGTGCGCGCCCTTGGCCAGCGTCGGACGCGCGTTCAGCGCCGCCGCCACCACCGCCGCGCCCGCGCGCTCCATCAGCGCAAGCCCGCTAACCGCGCCCGACTCGATTTCCGCCGACTCGACGGCGCGCATTTGTGCAGATGTCAGGATTTCGGTCACTCTGCAGATTTCTCTTTTCGCGAAACGCTTGCATTTCGGGCGATTTGCCTAAAAAATATGCTCATTGGTCGATTTCACGCTCTTGGTGCCACCATGCGGATGCTCGTACATTGTCCCCGCACGCATGAGGTGGTCTGAGACTCGGTGAGCGACGACCGGAGCCGAGGGAGCACGCTGGCATGAAGAAGATCGAAGCCATCATCAAGCCTTTCAAGCTCGATGAAGTCAAGGAAGCACTGCAGGACGTTGGCGTGCAGGGCCTTTCCGTGATCGAGGTCAAGGGCTTCGGACGCCAGAAGGGCCACACCGAGCTGTATCGCGGCGCCGAGTATGTTGTCGATTTCCTGCCCAAGGTAAAAATCGAGGTGGTGTTGTCGGACGATCTGGTTGACGCGGCAGTCGAGGCGATCATCGCCGCCGCACGCACCGACAAGATCGGCGATGGCAAGATCTTCATTTCGCCCGTGGAGCAGGCAATCCGGATCCGCACCGGCGAAGCCGGTGAAGACGCGCTCTGACACAAATGCTCCGGCGTCGGACGCCGGGTATCCAAATCACTCAAAACAAGGGATGAGCACCAGATGAGCACTGCTGACGTTCTGAAACTGATCAAGGACGAGGACGCCAAGTTCGTCGACATCCGCTTCACCGACCCGCGCGGGAAGCTGCAGCATGTCACGATGATCGCGGACCAGGTCGACGAGGATTTCCTTGAAGAAGGGCTGATGTTCGATGGCTCGTCCATCGCGGGTTTCAAGTCCATCGACCAGTCGGACATGAAACTGATGCCCGACATGGACAGCGCCTATGTCGACCCCTTCTATGCAGAGAAAACCATCTGCCTGCATTGCAACATCCTGGAGCCCGACACCGGCGAGCACTATGACCGCGACCCGCGCGGCACCGCCGTCAAGGCCGAGGCGTATCTGAAATCGTCGGGCATGGGCGATACCGCCTTTTTCGGCCCCGAAGCCGAGTTCTTCGTTTTCGACGATGTGCGCTTCTCGAACACCATCAACAAGGTGTCCTACGAAATCGACGCGCTTGACGGGTCGTGGAATTCCGACACCGAGTACGAAACCGGCAACATGGGCCACCGCCCTGGTGTCAAAGGCGGCTATTTCCCGGTAAACCCCACCGACATTGGCCAGGACCTGCGTTCCGAAATGCTCTCCACCATGAAGGAAATGGGCATGAAGGTGGACAAGCACCACCACGAGGTGGCAAGCTGTCAGCACGAACTGGGCCTGATCTTCGGCAGCCTGACCAAACAGGCCGACGAGATCCTGAAATACAAGTACGTCGTGCACAACGTGGCCCACGCCTATGGCCGCACCGCTACGTTCATGCCGAAGCCGATCAAGGGCGACAACGGCACCGGGATGCACTGCAACATGTCGATCTGGAAGGACGGCAAGCCGCTGTTCGCGGGCGACAAGTATGCCGACCTCAGCCAGGAAGCCCTGTGGTACATCGGCGGCATCCTGAAGCATGCCAAGGCGCTCAATGCCTTCACCAACCCGTCGACCAACAGCTACAAGCGCCTGATCCCCGGCTTCGAAGCGCCGGTGCTGCTGGCCTATTCGGCACGCAACCGCTCGGCTTCGATCCGTATTCCGTGGACCGAAAGCCCCAAGGCCAAGCGCGTCGAAGCGCGCTTCCCGGATCCGGCGGCGAACCCCTATCTGGCATTCGCGGCGCTGCTTATGGCAGGGCTTGACGGGATCAAGAACAAGATCGATCCGGGCGAGGCCGCCGACAAGGACCTTTATGACCTGCCGCCCGAAGAGCTGGCGAACATTCCGACCGTGTGCGGCAGCTTGCGCGAAGCCATCGGCGCGCTGGAAGCGGATCACGAGTTCCTGCTGGCCGGCGACGTGTTCACCAAAGGCCAGATCGAAGGCTACATCGCGCTCAAGTGGGACGAAGTCTACGCTTACGAGCACACCCCGCATCCGGTCGAGTACCAGATGTATTACAGCTGCTGATTGACGCAGCGGAATGCAAGGCCCCCGGCATGGCCGGGGGCTTTTTTATGCGCCGTTTCATGGCATTGACAGAAGTTATGCCACCCACGGACTTTATTCCTTGTCAGCCTGACGAAAAATCTGCAAAGCTTCCCGGATAACCCCGGCATCAAGACCGCGGGTCAACATTATCATAGTCCCGGGGAGGGATGCATGCCCGATGGGGCTTTGCCAGTTCTTGACGTCAAGAACTTGAAGACCGTGTTTCGCACACGGGCTGGCGAGATTCACGCCGTGAATTCCGTCAGCTTCCAGTTGCGTCCCGGAGAGTTGCTTGGCGTTGTTGGCGAATCAGGGTCGGGCAAGTCCGTCACCATGATGTCGCTTATCGGGTTGCTGCCTTCGCCCCCGGCCGAGGTGCGCGACGGCCATGTGATGCTTGGCGACAAGGACCTGCTGAAGATCGGCGAGGATCAGTTGCGCGCTGTGCGTGGCCGCGATGTGGGCTTCGTTTTCCAGGACCCGATGACCTCGCTCAACCCGGTGTTCACCGTGGGGTTCCAGATCATGGAGCCGCTGCGCCGCCACATGAGCATGGACAAGTCCCGTGCCCGCAAGCGCGCGGTCGAGTTGCTGGACCTGGTCGGCATCCCCGATGCCGAAAGGCGGCTCAGGGATTTCCCGCATCAGTTCTCGGGCGGGATGCGCCAGCGGGTGATGATCGCCATTGCGCTGGCCTGCGACCCCAAGGTGCTGATCGCGGACGAACCCACCACGGCGCTGGATGTGACGATTCAGGCGCAGATCATCGAGCTCGTCAAGGACCTGCGCGAGAAGCTGGGCATGGCGATCATCTGGATCACGCATGATCTGGGCGTGATCGCGGGCATCGCCGACCGGGTGATGGTCATGTACGGTGGGCAGGTGGTCGAACACGGCCCCGTGCGCGAAGTCTTCGCCAATGCGGCCCATCCCTATACGCGCGCGCTGCTGAAAACCGTACCCAAGCTGCGAGAGCCGCGCGCGGAAAAGCTGCGTGTGATCGAAGGTCAGCCGCCCATGCTGGGCGCTCACCCCACGGCCTGCCCGTTCCGCGCCCGCTGCGAGCACGCCTTCGACCGCTGCGCCCGCGAAAACCCGCCCCGGCGCGGGATCGGAGCGGGCCATGATGTCGCCTGCTGGTGGGACCACCGCACGGGAGAGCCGGTATGACCGAACCCCGCAAGAAGCTGCTCGAGGTGCGCGACCTCAAGATGCACTTCCCCATTGTCGGCGGGATTCTCAGGCGGCAAGTCGGCAGCGTCAAGGCCGTCGATGGCGTTTCCTTCGACATCTACGAGGGGGAAACGCTTGGGATCGTGGGCGAATCCGGCTGCGGCAAGTCCACATGCGGGCGCGCGGTGCTGCGGCTCTATGACATCACCGAAGGGTCGAT
>SKKS01000482.1 GCA_007123625.1 Paracoccaceae bacterium | reverse complement strand
CGCTACAGACCGCGCAACAGCGCTTCCATCCCGATGGGCGGGGGCTCGTCAGCCAACAACGCGCGATAGATCACCATCGATTCGGCCACCCGCATGATATAGTTGCGGGTCTCGGCGAAGGGGACACTTTCCACCCAGTCCACGATATCCACCGCGCCGTTGCGCGGATCACCCAGCCGCTCGATCCACTGGCGCGGGCGGCCCGGTCCGGCATTGTAGCCCGCCGCCACCAGCGTCAGCGCCGGGCCGAACTCTTCGGTCAGCTCGCGCAGATACGCCGCCCCCAGCCGCGCGTTCAGCGCCGGATCGGTGGTCAGGCTGGCCGGATCGAACCCGTCGATCCCCAGCCGCCGCGCCATCATCGCCCCCGTCCCCGGCAACACCTGCATAAGCCCGCGCGCATCCGCCGGGCTGACCACACCGGGGTCGAATTCGCTTTCGCGCCGGGCAATCGCCATGACCAGATCCGCCGGTGCCTGCAGGTCCACTGTTTCCAGCCCGGTCAGCGGGAAGTAGGCGCGTGGCAGCAGATGCCCCTTCTGCACCGCGATCTTGGCCACGTTCAGCGCCATATTCGGCTCGGCCAGCGCCAGTAGACGATCAGCCAGCGCGCCCAGCTTTGCCTCGTCCTCCAGTTGCATGGCCAGGTGCATGACGAGACGCCGCGCCTCGAACCACTGCCCGGTTTCGCGCAGCAGCATCGCCGCCGCCAGCACGTCGGACCCGGCGAGCGTGGTCTCGTGCCAGGCGGGATACTCGGGCGCCGCCAGCAGGCGCGGGTCCAGCCCCAGCCCGACGCGGTCCGCCGCAAGCTGGCCGTAAAATCCGGTGGTGTGTTCGGCGGCAAAGGCCAGCGCGGCCTCAGCGGCGGGGGCGTTGCCGAGTGCCTCGTGGGCCAGCCCCTCCCAGTACCCGGCACGCCCCAGGCTGATCGGGCTTTCTACCCGGATACGCAGCGCGCGGAAATGGCGCAACGCATCGGCGGGACGGTCCAGATGGCGCAGCGCGATGAAGCCCGCCAGCCATTCGACATCGGCGAACTGCGCCCCGTCCTGCAGATGGTGCGGCGTGGCCAGAGCATAGGCGCGTTCGGCATCGCCCTCGGAAAGCGTGGTGCGCACAAGGTAGATGCGCCAGCGCGCCCAGGCATCGGGATCGCCCAGCGCGTCGGCCCCCTGCGCCGAGCGTTCGATCAACAGATCCCCCGCGCTGTCGGTCAGCCCCGCGTGCATGCGCCACTGGAAGCGGTCGTGCGCCAGCCCCGGATCATCGGCCAGCGCCGGGGGCACAGCCGCGACCAGAGCGTTCACGCCTTGCGCGCGCGCCTGCAGACCCAGCCGTGCTTGCGCCAGCCGCGCAAGATCGGGTGTGACGCGTTCAAGCATGCGCTCCGCCGCCGCGCGCGCACCGCGCCACAACAGCCGGTCCAGCCGTTCGGCATGAAGGGGCGCAAGGATATCGCCGTGGCGCGCCAGCAACGCGTTCTCCTGTGCCAGCGTCAGGTTGAACTCCAGCCACAGCCTGCGCGCCAGCGCCTCGGCGTCTGCGCCGGGGTCCATCGTCGCCAGCAACGCCAGCGCGCCCTCGGCACTGCGGGGGTCGCGGTCGGCAAAGAAGCGGCGCACCGCGGAAGCCGGGGCACCGGCAAGCTGTTGCTCGGCGGCGCGCTGGATCGTGATCGCCAGCGGCCAGTCCGCGCGCCTGCTCAGCCATTGGTCGACCTCTTCCACGGTTCCCGCACCATCGCGCAGCCGGAACCAGTCGAATACGGCGCGCGTGGTCGCGTCCGCCTCCTGCAACAGGACCGCGCCCGCGCGCCAGTCCCCGCCCTGCCCTTGTCCAAGCGCCGCCGACAACTGGCCCGCCGCGCGCGACGGAGGCGGGCGGTCCTGCGCCTCGGCCACGCGAGGCGCAATTGCCACCACCAACGCCGCCAAAGGCACAAGCATCGCGAAAAGCGCGCCGCGCAGACGCGGAAAACGGGGGACGGACGGCATCGGACCTCTTTGCGCTTGAAAACACCTGCGGGGAAGTCTAAGCGCGCAGGCGCAGGCCGCAACCCACAATGCCGACAGGCAGCGCCCCGAAGGCAGATCGCTGCCGATACGGGGCGATCCAGCCCCGCGCCCTGCCGCAAGCAGGAGGACACGCGCCATGATCCGAGGTTCCCTTCCCGCCCTTGTCACGCCTCTCAAGGACGGCAAGGTCGATTTCGAGACCCTGCGCGCGCTGGTCGACTGGCATGTGGACGAAGGCAGCCACGGGCTGGTTCCGGTGGGCACAACCGGCGAAAGTCCTACGCTGAGCCATGAAGAACACGAACAGGTGATCGAAGCGGTGGTGCAGGCCGCCGCCGGGCGCGTGCCGATCGTCGTCGGCGCCGGGTCCAACAACACGACCGAGGCAATCCGCTTCATGCAGCACGCCGAATCCGTGGGCGCCGATGCAGCGCTGGTGGTCACGCCCTATTACAACAAGCCCACCCAGGCCGGGCTGGTCGCGCATTACCGCGCGCTGCACGAATGCTGTACGCTGCCGATCATCATCTACAACATTCCCGGCCGGTCGGTGGTCGACATGCTGCCCGACACCATGGGCGAGCTGGCGAAACTGCCGCGCATCATCGGGGTCAAGGACGCCACCGGCAAGCTGGAGCGCGTGAGCCAGCAGCGCGCCGCCTGCGGGCCGGATTTCATCCAGGTCTCGGGCGAGGACGCGACGGCACTGGGGTTCAACGCGCATGGCGGGGTGGGCTGCATTTCGGTTACCGCCAATGTGGCGCCGCGCCTGTGCGCCGAGTTCCAGGAAGCCACTCTTGCGGGCGACTATGCCACCGCGCTGGACTATCAGGACCGGCTGATGCCCCTGCACGAAGCGATCTTTATCGAGCCGGGGCTTGTAGGCGCGAAATACGCCATGTCGCGGCTGGGAAAATGCACCGAGGAGGTGCGCCTGCCGCTGATCGGCCTGACCGACCCCACCAAATCCCGGATCGACGCCGCCATGCGCCATGCCGGTCTGCTGAACTGAGTGTCTGCGCTGGCAGTGTCGCCCGGGCTGGCGAACGGACCTGCCCGGGGCGCGGGTGCGTGACCCGCACGCGTCTCTTGGCGGCATGGGACTCAGGACTCGAAGAGGGACGCGCGTGCTTGACCTGATCACCTATGATGTGTTCACCGAGACGCCCTTTTTGGGGAACCCGCTTGCGATCGTGCCGGAGGCCGACGGCCTTTCGACCGCGCAGATGCAGGTGCTGGCGCAGGAGCTCAACCTGTCCGAGACGATCTTTGTCCTGCGACCTGACACTCAGGCGCACAGGGCGAAGGTCCGCATCTTCTTTCCAAAGGCCGAAATCCCCTTTGCCGGGCACCCGACCATTGGCTGTGCGATCCATCTGTCCGGGCTGGCCAACATGGCCGGGGATGCCGCGGTCGACATGATCCTCGAAGAAACCGCCGGTCCCGTGCCGGTCACGGTCCGAAAGGTCGATGGCCGGGTATCGGCGGAATTCACTGCCCCGCTTCTGCCGGTGCAGGTTGGCAGAATCCACGACATCGGCTTGACGGCCCGCGCCCTTGGGCTGGACCCCGGCGATATCGGCAACCCCGTTGTGGCCGCCCCTGAAGTCTGGCAGGCCGGGCCGTCCTATCTGCTCATCCCCGTTGCAACGCGTGATGCACTGGCGCG
>SKKS01000258.1 GCA_007123625.1 Paracoccaceae bacterium | reverse complement strand
GTACATGGGCGGGTGGGTGGGGTACGTCGAGCGGGCGCTTCTTCCGTCAGTCCATGCGCGGCAACGTGCCAAAGGCGACGTGGATCAAGCCGCTTCGTTACACCGCCGTCACCACCAGGCCGCCTTCCGTCAGAAAAGGCTTCAGCGTCTGCGGTCGCGGCGCGAGGACATGGGCTGGAACGCCACCGACACATGCGCCTCGCAATAGGGTTTGCCGGGCTGGGTGGGCAATCCGCAGAACCAGAAATCTTCGGTCGCAGGGTCGCCGACGGGCCATTTGCAGGTGCGTTCGGTCAGTTCCAGAAGCGTCAGGCGGCGCGCCTTCTTCTCGATCTCGCGCACCGTGGCCAGCGCCTCGGGGCTGACCTCGTTGGCCGAAGGCTGCGGCGGCAGGGGTTGCCCGGCGGGAATGATTGCGCGGCGGGCATAGGATCCGGGCGCGGATGGGCCCTGCTCGACCTCGTCTGCCCCGGTATCTGGTCCGGCATCGGACTCCGTATCGGCATCCGCCGCATCGGACCGGGTGCCGGGCGTTTCGCCAGACAGTGCGCTGGGCGCTTCGGCGGCAGCCGCGCGCGGGGCAGCTGCGGCCTTGTCGGCCAGCTGCACAACCTCGGCGGTGCGCTGTTGCGCCACGGGTGCAGGGTCGGGCGTCGGTTCGGCAGCGGGTGCCGGGGGCGGGGTCGGCGTCGGGGCGGCGGGCTTTGCCGTCGCCGACATGGGGTCCGGCGCCGGGCTTTCCACCGCGCCCCCTGCGGCAACCCGGTTCGACAGACCCAGCCGGTGCACCTTGCCGATGACCGCGTTGCGGGTCACACCGCCAAGTTCCTTGGCGATCTGCGAGGCCGACTGACCCTCGCCCCACATCTTCTTGAGAAGTTCCACACGCTCGTCCGTCCAGGACATGGCTGCGCCTCCGGCTGGCCACTCCGGCGCCGATGTGGCATCCGGGGTTGGAGAATTCAGGTTCCCTCCTATTCTAGGCAGGGCGCCGCTGGATACAAGGCGCAGGCGGGGAATGCAAATCGGGAATCGCATGTCGGCATATGAGCAACAAGGCGGGCAGTCCATGGGACTGCGCCGCTTCGGGCGCGTCAACTGGATCGGGCTCTGGACCCTGTGCGTACGCGAGGTGCGCCGCTTCCTTGTGGTCTGGACCCAGACGCTGGCGGCGCCACTGGTCACCGCAGGGCTGTTCCTTGCGGTTTTCGCGCTGGCCATCGGTCCGACGCGGGGCACGGTGATGGGGGTCAGTTTTCTGGCATTCCTCGCGCCGGGTATCCTGATGATGACCGTGATCCAGAACGCCTTTGCGAACACGTCTTCGTCACTGGTGATCTCGAAGGTGCAAGGCAACATCGTCGATACGCTGATGCCGCCGCTGTCACCGATGGAGCTGGTGGTCGGCTTCATGACGGGCGGGATCGCGCGCGGCGTGGTGGTGGGTGCGGTGATCGGGCTGGCGATGGTGCTGCTGCTGGGCCTGCGGGTGGCGCATCCGCTGTGGTTGTTCGTGTTCCTGATGATCGGCGCGGCAATGCTGTCTGCGCTGGGGATTGCGGCAGGGATTCTGGCCAACAAGTTCGACCAGATCGCAGCGATCACAAATTTTATCGTGGTGCCGCTGTCGTTCCTGTCGGGCACGTTCTATTCCATCGCCACCCTGCCGCCCGTGCTTGAAACCATCAGCCGCGCCAATCCGGTGTTTTACCTCATTGACGGGGCCCGGTACGGGATGATCGGGGCGTCGGACGCGCCGCCAGCGCTGGGGCTGATGGTGACGGCGGGAACCACGGCGGCACTTGTGGCGTTGTGCTGGCACTGGCTGTCGCGCGGATACCGACTGAAGCCGTGACAGCATTCGTGAACACGCAATCAGGCCCGCGATCTGGCGGATCGGTGCGATTTGCTCTATCTGAATGTCAGTAGTTCTTGGAGTGCCCCAGATGCCCCGTACCCTTGCCGCAGTGACCCTGACCGCGCTTGCCGCGACATTTGCGATTCCGGCCCCGGCGACTGCGGCGGGCATGGAGCTTTGGCGCGAGTGTCGTGTCTGCCACATGGTGGCCGCGCCTGATGGCACGGTGCTGGAACGCGGTGGTCGGTCGGCGCCGAACCTTTATGGCATCGCTGGGCGCCGGGCGGGCGCGGATGCGAATTTCCGCCGCTATTCCGATGTGATGCAACAGGCCGGGCGCGATGGCCTTGTCTGGTCGCGCGAGAATTTCGTCGACTATCTGCGCGATACGAATGATTTCATGCAGCGCCTGACCGGGGATTACGACAGCCGCGGACACATGAACGCCAGCCTGTCCGAAGGCGCCGACGCGTTGTTCGACTATCTGCGCGATCTGTCGCGCTGATGGTTGGCCCGTCGCGCGGAGATGATGGCGCGTAACCGCCTGACATCGCGATAGATGGTCTCGGCCCAGCCAAAGGCCTTTTCGATGCGTCAGAGGTTTCGTTGGGACTTGGCTTAACCCTCACGCAGGATGGTGCGTTCGTCGATCACAGGATATCGCGATTTCCGAGCGATCTGCGGTATGGTGCAGGCCAAGCACAGACGAGCGACGAACTCGGCTGTATAGCCCCATATTTTTCGCCGCCGAATCTCAGGTGCCGGGTCGATCCGGGGGAATGGAGGCGGGCAAGGACAGCCAATGAGTCGTCGAACTGGATGAAAGCGGAACAGGCGTTGTGCGACAGCTGATGCGGGCGTTGTTGCACAACTCTGACTGTCGAGGATTCACGACGTGAATCCATGCGGTCAGACGAGCCGCATGAGCAAGCCATCCGCCGCCCGCTACCGCACGACAAACCGGTCCAGCTACAGTGCCTCGCTTTGCAGGCGCGGTTCGTTGTTGATCTGGCTGGACAAGGACATGACCTGGCTCGCGCCGCCTGACGGCAGCTCCGGTCGCCCTGCGGTCTTCTCGGAACGGCGAGGATCAGAAAACAGTCCGGGAGATTGTTTTCCCGACGAAAGCGATCCAATTCTGTCTGACGATCAAGGTTCTGTTCAAGCTGCCGCTCAGGCAAACGACCGGGATGATGTCCAGCTTGGCTCGAAGTTGGCAGACCTGGACTGGGCCGTGCCTGACCATACGCCCCGGTTTCGGCGGCAGAGTGCGATTGACCGGAAACCACGTCCGAAGCCGGATCAAGCAAAGATGCGGTGCCTAAAGGCCTTCGGTGAGCGCATCGCAGCCGTTCGCCAAACCGCAGAAATCCAGATTACGCGTCATTCGCAGTCTCTCCCGAACGCATGGCGTTCGCCGGCTCATTGATGAACCGCTTCTCAGCCCTCGGCACTGCCGAGATCGTCCGCGTGGCCTGATGCCAAAGGAGAAAGGGGCAATCATGCCTCAGGCGTGAGTTACGCACCAACGCCCTCCGCCTGGAATCGTGCCCGCCGACCAGTGCCCGGGTCTTCGAAAAGATGACGCAGACCACCCTGCTCCTTCGCTACAGGGATGGCGAACCCACCCGTAGCCTGTCAATAAGAATTTCAACATGAATTGATTAGGCAGCCGACTCACAAAACTCGATCCACAGCGTGACCGATGCCAGGTTGATCATCGACAGGAAGTTGCGTGACGTCTTTTCGTATCGGGTTGCGATACGGCGGAATGATGCTTTCAGCCTGCCAAGGAAGCGCTCGATTTTGTTGCGCTCCCGGTAAAGCTGGGCGT
>SKKS01000410.1 GCA_007123625.1 Paracoccaceae bacterium | reverse complement strand
GGGCGCGCGGCACGCGCGCTGGCGGTCCCCTGCCCCACCCGCACAGGACAGGACGCAGGGACACCGACTATGCGCGACGATGACCCGCAAGTGGAAATCACGCCCGCGCGGCTGATGGCGGCCTATCGCGCGGGGCTGTTTCCGATGGCCGAGAACCGCAACGCCGCAGAGCTGTTCTGGCTGGACCCGCTGCAACGGGGGATATTCCCGCTGGAGCGCTTCCACATTTCACGCAGCCTGGCGCGGCGCATCCGCAAGGGCGGGTTCGCAGTCACCATCGACCGCGCGTTCGATGCGGTGCTGCAGGGCTGCGCCGAGCGGACCGAAACCTGGATCAACGCGCGCATCGCAGCGCTGTTTCGCGCGCTTCACGCGATGGGCCACGCCCATTCAATCGAGGTCTGGGAAGACGGTGCGCTGATCGGCGGGGTCTATGGCCTGGCCATAGGCGGGGCGTTCTTTGGGGAAAGCATGTTCTCGGCCCGGCGCGACGGCTCGAAGATTGCGCTGGCCTATCTGATGCACCGGCTACGCGCGGGCGGCTTTACGCTGTTCGACACGCAGTTCCTGACCCCGCACCTGGCCAGTCTGGGCGCGATAGAGGTTCCGCGCAGCCGATACCGTCACCTGCTGCGCAACGCTCTGGCGCGGGACGCGGCATTCGGGCGCGACGATGGAATGCCAACCGCTCAGGACGTTTTGCAGGCCAGGACCCAGACATCGTAGCGCGCATGATCGAGCGCGTGCAGTCCAGGGCTGGAGGCCACCATCCAGCCGTCGAACAGCACGCTTGAATGACGCTCGTCATAGACAGTCACCCAGGCGAAGGCATCCGATGCCGGGTTCGCCGCCGGATAGCGGCATTCGGCCAATGTCACGCGGAGATTGCCCAAGTCGACCGAAGCGCCTACCTGCAGGTCCAGATCGCGGCTGGTTCCCGCGACCTTGTCCAGCCCCCGCAGCAGCGCTCCTTGCGCCGAGCGCACCTCTTGCGCGGCGGCGGTCGCGGGCGTGATGGCGGGCCAGGATGTCAGCGCGACCACAAGTCCAAGCACCCCTGCACGCAGACTGTGTGAGAGCAGTCGCCTCATTCCGGCTGCCATGCCTCGTAATCGCGCCGGGCCTCGGGGGTGGCGCGCCGGATCGACCCGGCGGGCGCATAGGCCATGGCGGTGCCGGTCAGGTTTTCCTGATGCGGCCGCTCCCATGCCTTGTGCACAAGCGGCTTTTCGGTGGGCGGCTCGTCCCATGTGCGGTGCAGCCATCCATGCCATTCGGGCGCGACGCGGCTGGCTTCGCTTTCCCCGTTGAAGATGACCCAGCGCCGGGCATCATCGGCACTGTGATAGAACCGGTTGCCCTGTGCGTCCTCTCCAACGAACACGCCCTTGCGCCAGGTAAAGAACTGGGTCCCCAGGGTCTGGCCGTTCCACCAGGTCAGAAGACGAAGCAGGAAATTCATGGTCAACCTCTTGAACAGGATCGGCCCGTCTTAGCCGCAAACGCAGGGCCGGTCCAGATGCGATGACCACCGCCCCACGTCGCGATCCATCCAGGGCTTCACCCAAGGAAATCAACAACCCGAACACAACGGCCCCCGAAGCCCGCGCATATGGCCCGACAATCGTCGTCGCCACGTCACGCTTGATCTACGCTTCGTATCGTGCAATTTTTAGTTGTATAAAGTGCCTGCAGCGCACAGTTTTGTGGTATGGTCAAGGGACGTGCGTTAAGGGAACAGCTTCAGGAAATCCGCGGACGGGTCAATGGGGAGCGCATGGCCCTTTCGCAATAGGGTGACTGCGGAGCTGCAGGCGCGGCAAACGGAGACGATATCGCGGCCCAGAAGGGCACAGTGCATGCCCTCGACAACTGCACTGGACCATGGAAATCGGGTCCGCAACAACAGAAACTCCGGGGCTGCAACCCGGTCGTGCGTAATGGGTGAGTGAATGAACGAAATCGATCGCCACGTCGGCAGACGGATCAGGGCCTATCGCCTCCTGGCCGGTGTAAGCCAGATCGACCTGGGCGGTGCCATCGGTGTCAGCTTCCAACAGGTGCAGAAATACGAGACCGGACAAAATCGCATCAGCGCCTCGCGCCTTTGTCAGGTGGCCGCCCGGCTTTCGGTGCCCGTGCACGAGTTCTTCGACGGGATCGTGCTCCTGCCTGATGGGCCGAAATGCACCGACACAGGCGAGCCGGATACCTTGGAGCTGCTTTCGGATGAACAGGCGCTGGCGATGTTGCGCAAGACCGCGCGGCTGCATCCCACGCAGCGGCGTGCGATCGACAACATGATCGATGCCATGGTGGAAGAGTCGCCAAGATAACGATCCGACCGCGGGCCGCGCTTTCATGCTTCAGCCGGGTCGCTGCGCACATACGAAAAGACAGGGCACCCCGGCCCTGTTCTGAAAAGGAGACGAACCGCTGCGCGTTTTTGACCTCAGTACGGTTCCGATTGCGGAAACCCCGGTTACAGGGTTTCTTGACCAGTTGTGCGACCGGTTCGAATTCGATTACGCTGCCTATGCGGGGTTCAATTCCGTCGACGGCAGCGTGCATGGCTTCGTGAATTACCCAGACGCCTGGAAACAGCATTACGCCGAAAACGGTTACGAAACCATGGACCCGACACTGCGCATGGCTGCGCGCAGCGTGGCGCCCGTGGACTGGCAGCGCCTGGAACATGACAGAAGTTTCGCCGAGGTGTTTCGCCCCGCCCGCGATTTTGGCATCAGCGACCGCGGGCTGACCATTCCCATCCGTGGCCCCTACGGCGATCTGGGCATGCTGAGCGTCACGCGCGATTGCAGCCCCGAGGAGTGGCGCAAGCTCAAGCGCCACGTGATGACCGACCTGCAGGGCGTGGCCACGCATATCCACGATGCGGTGATGCGCTCGGGGCTGGTGATGAGGAGCCTGCGCGTTACCGCGCTGTCGACGCGCGAACGCGAGATCCTGCAGTGGATCGCGGCCGGCAAGACCCATATGGATGTCTCGGAGATCCTGAACATTTCGCATCGCACGGTGGAGGTTCACGTCCGGTCCGCCCGCGAGAAACTGCACGCTCTGACCACGCCACAGGCGGTGGCTCGGGCCGTATCCATGGGGCTGATACAGCCGCTGTAGGACGCTGTCGCATGCCGTCGTCGCCCCGCGCGAGGTACCTCACCCGCTGCACGGGGCCTTGGCAAGCGACCGTAGCACGGGCTAGGAATGGCGGATCGGTCCGGGCCCATCCGGACCGACGGGCGCGATGCGCCTGCCTGACCGCAACTGACGCGGCCCCGCGCCGCCTATCCCGGACGACCCCATGACCCTTTCATTGCGCCGTACCGGGCCATTCCCGCGCGTTTATGGCCACCGGGGCGCGCGCGGCGTGCTGCCGGAGAACACGCTGGAAGGATTCGCATACCTGCGCGAGATTGCTGCGGATGCGGTTGAATTCGACGTCCGGAATGCCGCCGGGCGTGTTCCGGTGGTGATTCACGACCCGCATATCCCCATGTCGCTGGCGCGCGGGCCCGACGGGCGCTGGCTGGCAGCACCGGGAGCGAAGGTGGTCGACCTGACCCTTGCGCAACTGCAGGCTTTCGACATCGGGCGCATGAATCCCGCCCTGCCCTACGGCGCGCGTTTCGCAGGGCAACTCCCCGCCGATGGCGCCCGTGTGCCGACGTTGGACGTGGTCCTCGC
>SKKS01000384.1 GCA_007123625.1 Paracoccaceae bacterium | reverse complement strand
ATCTGACCCCGGCGGGAAACCGTCCCGGATGGCACTCAAAAGGCTGCAAGCCGGTGACGCATGTGCCAGAGTGCCCGCATGATCAAGCTGCGCCCGACACCGCACCCCCCTGTCGCCCCCGACGACGATTCGCGCGCCCTGCGGGACAAGCGCCGCGCCGCCTGGGCCGGGGCGGCGATGAACGGACCGTTGGCGGCGGCCAAGATCGCGGGCGGCGTGGTCGCGCAAAGCCAGGCGCTGATCGCCGATGGGGTGCATTCGCTGTCGGATCTGGCCTCGGACGCGGCGGTGATCTGGGCGCTGGGCCATTCCCACCGCCCGCCCGACGCAGATCACCCCTTCGGCCACGGACGGTTCGAAACGCTGGCAACGCTGGCAGTTGCTGCGATGCTGGCGCTGGCCGCAGCGGGGATACTGATCGACGCGGGGCTGCGGGTGATCGATCCACCGACCGAGGCGCCGTCACTGCTGGCGCTCTGGGTTGCGGGGCTGTCCATCGCGCTGAAAGAAGCGCTTTTCCACTACACCAGGGCGGTCGCGCGGCGCACCGGATCGACGATGATGGCGGCGAATGCGTGGCACCACCGCTCGGACGCGGCGTCATCCGTGGTGGCGCTGGCGGGGATCGGCGCCGCGATGGCGGGCTGGCCGCTGGCCGATGCGCTTGGGGCCGCGGTCATTGCGCTGATGCTGGCGCGGGTGGCCTGGACCTATGGGCGCCCGGCGGCGCGCGAACTGGTGGACACCGCGCCCCCACAGGCGCTGGCCGGGGCCGTGACGCGCGCCCTGACCGCCACGCCTGGTGTCCGCGATGCCCATGACCTGCGGCTGCGCCGCATGGGCGGGCTGGTGCAGGCCGATGTGCATATCACGCTTGACCCCGCCATGACCCTGTCCGAAGCGCACCGCCTGTGCGAAGCCGCCCGCGCCGAGGTGCTGGCCACCGTCCCGGAAGTGGCCGAGATCGTCATTCACCCCGAACCCGACGGCCACGCAGACGGACCCGGCGCGCACGAAGCCGCCCTGCGCCCCCAGCTGGAATCGGTGGTTGCCGAATGCCTTGACGGGGTGGTGGCGCGCGCGCAGGTGCGGCATCTGCGGCTGGATTACCGCGACGGCGGCGTGATCGCGATGGTCGAGGTCCGCACCACGCCGATCGCCGACGCCGAAGCCCGGATCGCCGCGCGGCTGAAACAGCTGCGCGGTCGCACGCCCACCGATCTGGTGCGTATCCGGGTGCTTTGGGCGCCGCCGGGCTGAAACCGGGTCACTTGCGCGCCCGGGGCAGGGCCTCAGTCCAGCCGCGCGGGCTGATACTTCACCCGCCGGATCGGGATTGAGGATTCGAGCGATGCCACCCCCGGCACCTTGGTCAGGCGACGGGTCAGGAAGGTCTCGAACTCCTGCAGGTCGCGCACCGCAACCCGCAGCAGATAGTCGAAACTTCCGGTCATCAGCCAGCAATCCACCACTTCGGGGCAGCGCCGCACCTCGGCCTCGAAGGCCACCAGCCGGTCATCGATCTGCCGGTCCAGCCGGACCGAAATGAACACGCTGAACCCGAATCCCAGCCGCGATTCGTCGATATGGGCGCCATAACCGGTGATATAACCTGCGGCCTCAAGCTTGCGGATGCGCCGGGCACAGGGCGACGGCGACAGCCCCACCTGCGCGCTCAGGTCCTGATGCGACAGCCGCCCGTCGCGCTGCAACGCGCGCAGAAGCTTGCGGTCAAGGTGATCGAGGTCGTCATTCATACACGCCGGACTCTGCCACGAAATTCAGTTCTCACGCCCGATTCAAGCGCCGTAACCGCCGGATCGCAACCGATTCGACAAGTTTCAGCGCAAGATGCCGTGTAATACTGCGTGCAAGGAGGCCCCAATGACCGACACCCTGCACCTCAAGACCATCGAACAGCGGCTGTTGTGGCTGTCGCACTGGATGATCCACCACGCCAACCACATCCGCCCCAAGGCCGACACGATCAAGCTGGGCGGACATCAGGCGTCATCGGCGTCAATGGTGACGATCCTGACCGCGCTCTATTTCTCGGCGCTGCGGCCGCAGGACCGGGTGGCGGTCAAGCCCCATGCCGGGCCGGTGTTTCATGCGATCCAGTATCTCATGGGCAACCAGACCCGCGCGCGGATGGAGGCGTTTCGCGGTCTTGGCGGGGTGCAAAGCTACCCCTCGCGCACCAAGGACGCAGGCGATGTGGATTTCTCGACCGGGTCGGTGGGGCTGGGGGTGGCGATCACCAGCTTTGCGTCGATGGTGCAGGAGTATCTGGCCGCCAAGCCCTGGGGCGCGGATATCCGGCAAGGGCGCATGGTGGCGCTGGTGGGCGATGCCGAACTGGACGAAGGCAATGTCTATGAGGCCCTGCAGGAAGGGTGGAAAAACGATCTGCGCAATTGCTGGTGGATCGTGGACTACAACCGCCAGTCGCTGGACGGGATCGTGCGCGAAGGACTGTTCGAACGGATCGAGGCGATCTTTCACGCCTTCGGCTGGGACGTGGTGCGCATCAAGCATGGCGCCCTGCAGCGTGCGGCCTTTGCCGAACCGGGGGGCGATGCCTTGCGCGACTGGATCGACCGTTGCCCCAATGCGGAATATTCGGCGCTGACCTTTCAAGGCGGTGCGGTCTGGCGCACCCGGCTGATGGAGGATCTGGGCGATCAGGGCGATGTGAGCGCGCTGATTGACCGCCGGTCGGACGCGGAGCTTGCCGCGCTGATGGAGAACCTCGGCGGCAATTGCGTGGAGAGCATGGCCCAGACCTTCGCCGCCATCGACCATGACAGGCCCACCTGTTTCCTGGCCTATACGATCAAGGGTTGGGGCACGCCGATTGCCGGGCACAAGGACAACCACGGCGGGTTGATGACCAAGGCGCAAATGGCCGACTGGCAACGCCACATGGGCGTGCCGGAGGGGGAGGAATGGGAGCCTTTCGCCGCCGTCGCGGACCCCGACGGGTTGCGCGGCTTTCTGGCGCGCGTGCCGTTCTTCGCCCGCGCCCCACGCCGCTATTCGGATGCCCGCGTGCCCGTCCCCGCAATCGATTTCTCCACCGACCGCGAAATTTCGACCCAGATGGCGTTTGGCAAGATCCTGGACGGGCTGGCGCGCGGGGACAGCGAACTGGCGGCGCGAATCCTGACCACCTCGCCCGATGTCACCGGCACCACCGGGCTGGGGCCCTGGGTCAACCGGCGCAAGCTGTTCGCGCGCAAGCCAATGGCCGATGCCTTCATCGAACACCGCATCCCGTCCACCGCGAAATGGGAATTCTCGCCCGAGGGCCAGCATATCGAACTGGGCATCGCGGAAATGAACCTGTTTCTTCTGCTCGGCGCGGCAGGGCTGGCGCATAGCCTCTGGGGCAAGCGGCTGATCCCCATCGGCACGGTCTATGACCCATTCGTGCACCGGGGCCTCGATGCGCTGAACTACGCCTGCTATCAGGATGCGCGTTTCATGATCGTGGGCACGCCGTCGGGTGTGACACTGGCGCCCGAGGGCGGCGCGCACCAGTCCATAGGCACCCCTCTGACCGGCATGGCGCAAGACGGGCTGGCCAGTTTCGAGCCTGCCTTCGCCGACGAGTTGGCGGTGATCATGGAATGGGCCTTCGACTACATGCAGCGCGATGGCGAGGGCGACAAGGGCGGCGCCGGAGGCATTGATGAACGCACCT
>SKKS01000124.1 GCA_007123625.1 Paracoccaceae bacterium | reverse complement strand
TGTGCAGATAGGCGTCCGACCCGCTGGTCCGGTCATAGACCGGGAAATCCACCGACCGATCGCGGAAACTCTTGAGCACCTGACCCAGCCCCTTCATCCCGGTTTCGCGCTGGCGGCGCACTTGATCAAGGTCTATCTCGATGGGGAACATGTCTTCCTGCCCGGCCGATTGATGCAGCACTGTCGACGTGGGGTCGATCACACAGGAGCGCCCGTTGCCTCCTGCGCCAAGACCGTTCACATCAATCACATAGCATTGGAACTGCGCCGCGGTCGCACGGGCAATTGACAATTCCGCCTCGCGGTCCGTTGTCCCTGTCAGGACTGGGTGAAGCAGAACCTCTACCCCGGCGCTTGTCAGTTGGCGTGTAGTTTCGGGAAACCATATATCGTAGCAGATGGACAAACCAAAGCGCCCGACCTCCGGCACGTCAAAGATGCAGAATTCCGTCCCTGCCTCGATCCCGCCCTCATAGGGGCGGAAGGGAAACATCTTGCGATATTTCTGGATGACCTGCCCGTTGGGGTTGATTACGGCGCTGGTGTTGAAGATGCGGCCATCGGCGGTATGCTCGAACATGGAGCCCGGGATCAGCCAGATATTGTGTTTGTGGGCCGCTTGCTGAAACCGTTCCAGATGCTGGTTTTCAAATGGCAGTGCGAGACGCGGCAACGGTCCAAGCGGCGCGAGTTCCGAAAACAGCACCATCTGTGTCCAAGGGAAGCGTTGCATCAGGATTTCGAGGCGCTGCAACATGCCGTCGATATTGGGCTGCAAGGCATTCACATACATCTGCACGCCAGCAATGGCAAAGGGGGTCATGGGATGATACTCCGATCAGGGCAGCGCACTGTACACTGCTGCGCATACTTTGCTGACCGTAGTACCTAGCGCAGGATTGATGCAATGGAAACCGGGATATGTAAGCCCAAGCCGACGGGATGCCTCTGTCGAGGTGGCAGTGCGCTAAAAAATTGACGAACAGTGTTGTGTGTACTCAGAGGTGGTCGCGGAGATTTGGACCAGTTGTTAAGGTGGATCGCATGACGAAAGAGACGATCCGAAATGACAAAGAGAAAGACGCATACGCCTGAGTTCAAGGCGAAGGTCGCGCTTGAAGCGATCCGTGAAGAGATAACGCTGGCTGAGCTGTCGAAGAAATATGGCGTGCAGGGGCGGATAGCGCGCCAGACCTTCAAATATGCGATCTGCTTCCCATATAGGGACTATGCGGCATTTGATCCGGCCGGAATGCTTTTGGACGGCTCCGCGTGAGCGAGTCTCCTGAACCTGCCGGCAAGAGGCCGTTGGTTTTTCGAAGCCCACCTTGCCTGAGCGCCCGCATGAAGGCAGGTGGCAAGGCGCAAATCTTGTTGCGGGCAACAAAAATTGGAGGGTTGTGCATGAGTGCTCCGAAGACCAACCTTGAAAAACAGAAATGGCGTCATCGCGGGCCGCTGATCGGCATTGCTGTGGCTGTCGCTCTTGCGGTTGGCCTACTGATCTGGATGCTTGGCCGCACGCTGGTTGTTGAACCCACAGTCGAAGAAGAGCAGCCTGCAGAGGTCGAGGGCAGTACAGGTATCCCGGCCGAAGGCACGTTTACTGATCCGGTCGGGAGCGATGAGACACCGCAAGTAATTGAATCGGAACCCGAACCAAACCCGGATACCAACAACTGACGCTTGTCTGTGGATTGTGCTTATGACAGCGACTTCCGCACCGCCGCCCGCAGGGTGAAGGTGCGGGGGGTCACGCTTGGCAGAATTCCGGTGCAAGCCTCCCGACAGAGCACAGGCCCGCTGTCGCATCCTGCCCATTCTCAGCAGCTTGTCGTCAAGAATACCGGGAAGAGTGTGAAGATGGTGGCCGCCAGCCCGGTCCACGCCCCGGCACGTGGCAGCCAGTGCTCCAGCCCCGGTCCTGACGGCATCTGGCGCAACAATGGGATGAACGCCACGACCCCGAGCAGCCAGACCCCGACCAGTCCGGCGCGCGCCGCACTGGTCAGGGCCTCCGGTCCGCTCGGACCGGCGCAGAAGACGCCGTGAAGGCCATAGACAAGGCTGAAGATCAGTGCCCAAAGCGCCGGCCCGGCCAGGACATGACCCAGCCACCTCATGAGATTACCGCTTGTGCAGAAAGGACCACCAGTGCCATCAGCGCAACTGCGGTGGAAAAGTTCTGCCAGCGGCGCCACGACGGCAAAGCGCCCCGGGTCTGGCTGCTGATTTCCGTCCGGCGGAACTGGTCCAGAACGAAGCCTGCCATACCTGCCGCGACCAGAATGTGTAACCCGACATAGCCCGCCATCACTGCGCGCAACGCGTCGCGGGCGTGGCGCGTGGGGTCATCCATCTGCGTCTGTGCAATCCAGACAAGCGCAGCCAATGCGACCAGGTTTGATCCAAACCCCAGAGCCACCACAGACGGCGAAGCCGCGTGTCGCGCGGCCATCGCAGCCAGCACAAGGGCCAGCGCGATCCCCGCGAGGGCGATTGCCGTAGCCAGTGTTTCGACCCCGCTCTGGGGTGCCGCTGGGCCGGGTGTGACGACGGACAGAAAGGCCAGCCCGAACAGCAGCGACGCAAAGAGCGTCCCGTTGGCCACCAGAAACGCGATCAGCCCGCTTTGTCCCAGGCTGTGTGCGGCCTTGTGATGGACCGGCAGCGACAGGTCGGGGACGACTTCGATCGGGTCCATCGCGCCCGACGGGGCCATGCCGCGCCCCCAGACCCAGATCAGCACGGCGACAGGCAGAAGCGCCAGCGCCGCCAGCCAGTAAAGACCTGCCAGCATCAGCAGCACAAACAGCCCTATGGCGGCAGACAGCACCAGCGGCGTTGCGGTATTGCCGGGCAGGACCGCCACATGATCGGGGGTTGCATCGGCGACAGTGCTGACCAGCAATTCGCGCCGCCCCCGCGGCGCACCGGGCAAGACCCCTTCGCCGCGCACCAATGGCAAGACACTGTCAGCGGCGTCGCGTCCCAGAAATCGCGCGCTTGGCAGGGAGGCGAAATTATAGGTGGTCGAGGGGACAGGCATTGCCCAGTCCAGCGTCGGCGCGCGCCACGGGTCGCGGCGTTCGCGTTTGCCCAGCGTCGCCTGCAGGATCAGGTCCAGCGCGAACATGGCAAACCCGATGGTCAGCACATAGCTGAAGATCGACGAGGTCAGGTTGAGCCACATCCATTCCGGATTGTCGGGATAGACATCGATCCGCCGCGGCATGCCCATCAGTCCGGTCAGGTGCATGATGAAGAACGTGCCGTGAAAGCCCACAAGGATGACCCAGAACGCGGCTTCTCCCAGACCTTTCGCGCGGCGCTTGCCCGTGATCAGCGGCATCCAGTATGTCGCCGCCGCCATCATCGGAAAGACAAACCCCCCGATCAGGACATAATGCAGATGTGCGGTGACGAAGGCCGTGTCATGCGCCTGCCAGTTGAAGGGCACAATCGCCAGCATCACCCCTGTCAGCCCGCCCATCACGAAGGTCAGGAAGAAGCCCAGGATGTGATACATCGGCAGATGCAGTTGCGGGGTTCCCTTCCACATCGTGCCGATCCAGGCAAAGACCTGCACCGCCGTCGGCACCGCCACCAGCACCGATGCGGCCGAGAAGAAGGCCAGCGCCATATGCGGGATGCCCACGGTGAACATGTGATGCACCCACAGCCCGAAGGACAGGAACACCAGCGCCAG
>SKKS01000059.1 GCA_007123625.1 Paracoccaceae bacterium | reverse complement strand
GTCATGCGTGGCGGTCGCGTGTTCGAAAAGGTGGGCGTCAATGTCTCGGCGGTGCACGGCACGCTGGGGGACCGCGCGCAGCGGTCGCTGACCGCACGCAAGGAGATTGCCGGCCTGGCCGATGACCCGCGCTTCTGGGCCAGCGGCATTTCGCTTGTGGCCCACATGCAGAACCCGCATGCGCCGGCCGTGCACATGAACACGCGCATGTTCTGGACCCCCGGCGCGTGGTGGTTCGGGGGCGGATCTGACCTGAATCCCTGCATCGAATACACCGAAGACACAGCCGCGTTTCATTCCGAGTTGCGCAAGGGCTGCGACGCCCATGACCCCGACTTCTATCCGCGCTTCAAGGACTGGGCCGACGAGTACTTTTTCATCCCGCACCGCAAGCGCGCGCGGGGCGTCGGCGGGATATTCTATGACGACCATTGCACGGGCGACTGGGAGGCCGATTTCTCCTTTACCCAGGATGTCGGGCGGGCGTTCCTGCCCGCCTTCCTGCCGCTGGCCGACAAGCGGCGCACGCAGCCCTGGACCGAGGGCGACAAGGACACGCAACTGATCCATCGCGGGCTTTATGCGGAATACAACCTTGTCTATGACCGGGGCACGAAGTTCGGGCTGGAAACCGGCCACGACCCGGATGCCGTTCTGATGAGCCTACCGCCCTTCGCGCGCTGGGTCTGAGCGCGAAGCAGCAAGCGCCCGCACGCCACCCATCCGCACCGGCACACCATGCTGGCGCTGCCCGGACCGCGACGGCGCCGGGCGGTGCGGGGCGATTTGGCACCCTTCACACGGCTTCGATCACACAACGCGCGCAGCGGCAGGCGAGCCCGGGCACTGCCGCTCCAACCCCGGATACAGCAGGCCCAACGTGACCCCGCGCAGCCCGTTGAACAGCAAAAGCGCCGCCCAGAGCCCGTGATTGCCGAAAACCGGCACCAGCGCCCAGATCGCGCCCGCGTAGCATATGGCCGAGAAAATGACCGTGTTGCGCATCTGGCGCGTGCCTGTCGCGCCGATGAAGATGCCGTCCAGCATATAGGCCGCCAGGCTGATCACCGACGCCGCCACCACCCAGGGCAGATAAAGGCGCGCGGCCTCCTGCACCGCCGGATCGCGGGCCATGACGTCGATGGCCCACGGCCCGAAAGCCCAGAACCCAAGCCCCAGCGCGACCGAGGTCCCGAAGCCCCAGATGCTGGTCATCACCCCTGCCCGGCGCATCGCCTGAACCGACTTCGCGCCCACCGCCTGCCCCACCAGCGCCTCGGCCGCGAAGGCAAAGCCGTCCAGGCCATAGGCGATGACCGCCAGGAACTGCAGCAGCACCTGGTTCGCGGCCAGATCCACATCGCCGAACCCCGCGCCGATGAACAGGAACGCGGTGAACGACATCTGCAGCACCACCGAGCGCACCATGATGTCGCCGTTGACCTGCATCATCCGCCGGATACGTGCGCGGTCGAACACCCGCGCCCAGTCGCGCCACTGCCGCCCGCCGAACGCCGCGCGGCACAGCCACAACCCCAGCGCCAGCCCCGTCCATTCGGCGATCAGCGTCGCCACCGCCACCCCCTGCACGCCCCAGCCCAGCCCAAGCACGAACCACAGGTCCAGCCCGATGTTCAGCCCGTTTATCCACAGCTGCAGGAGCAGAACCCCGCGCGTTCGCTCGGTCGCGATCAACCACCCCGTCAGCGCATAAAGCGAAATCGTCGCCGGCGCGCCCCAGATGCGGATGGTCAGGTAGTCGCGGGCAAGCGATTCAACCTCGGCCGAGGCGGGCGCGATGGCAAAGGCCGCCCAAACCAGCGGCACCTGCAACGCTACCATCGCCAGCCCCGCGCTCAGGCCCACCATCATGGACCGCGTCAGGATCGCGCCGGTTTCGGCGGCATCTCCTGCGCCGCGCGCCTGCGCCACCAGCCCGGTGGTGCCCATGCGCAGGAACCCGAAAATCCAGTAGACGGTGGCCAGCACCACCGCACCCAGGCCGACAGCACCAATCGGCGCGGCCTCGCCCAGTTGACCCACGACGCCGGTATCGACCAGCCCCAGGATCGGAACGGTGATATTGGCCAGCACGATCGGCACGGCGATGTGCAGAACGCGCCGATGGGTCAGCGGTCCGGCAGCGACGGCTGCGGAAGTCACCCCGACCCCTCGCGTTGCGGCATCAGGAAATGCCCCGTCGCCTGTGCGATAAGCCGGGCGCGATTGTCCTGCCAGGCCTCGACATGCACACTGGCATAGCGCCGCCCCGAGCGGTTGATCCGCGCCCGCGCATAGGCGTCGCGCGGCAAGCCCGAACGCAGGTAATCCACGGTGAAATCGATTGTCTTGGGCAGGCGCGGCAGATGCTCGCGGTCTACGGTCAGCGGGTCCAGCGTGCCGCTTTCCATATCGGCCCAGATCATCGCCCAGCTCAGCTCGATGATCGCCGCAACCTCGAGGAACGAGGCCGTGACACCGCCGTGAATCGCGGGCAGCGCCGGATTGCCGATCAGTTTTTCATCGAACGGCAGGATCGCGGTCAGCTCGTCGCCCAGGCGTTCGAACCGCACGCCAAGAAAGCCGATGTAGGGCACCCCTTCGACCAGCGCCGCCAGCGCGGCATCGCGGCGTTGCTTGACCACCTGCACGGGTTCGGGGGGCGTGCGGCGGCTCATGGCGTGTCCCCTTTCGGCGTCATCCGGTCGATGACAAAGGCCCCTGCCGCGCTGGCCACCGGGGTGCCCTCGTCGTCATCGGTGGCGGTGGCGCGCACGAAGGCGACCGTGCGGGTCGTGTGGAAGCATTCGGCCTGCGCGGTGATCCGGGCGCCGGGACGGGCGGCGCGCATGTAGTCGATGCGCAGATCGATGGTTGCAGTGCCGATGGCGCCCGGAAACGACAGCACCGCCGCCCCGCAACATGTGTCCATCAGCGCCGAGACCGCGCCGCCATGAATGACGCCCGTGGCCGGGTCGCCCACGAAGCGCGCGTCCCACGGCATCGACAGGCGCGCATGGCCGTCGCCGATGGATTCCAGCTCGATCCCCAGCGCGCGGGCGAAAGGCAGGGCCTCGATGAAACGCTGCGGCGCGTCGGGGGACGAGGTCATGGGGCGCTCCGGTTTGTGACTCCTGACCTCCGTTTCTGCGCGCTGTTCGGGCTGGGTGCAACCCCTGCCGCGCCACCCCACGTTGCGCGCGCCCGTTGCATGCGCAAGGCGCGGGCGCTATGTCTTCGGGCGGGGAGGACGGATGCGATGAACGCGACCGAGCGACTGAACTTCAAGGAGATGTGCGCCCGGTTCCAGGTGACACCCCGCACCCTGCGCTATTACGAATACATTGAGCTTCTGCGCCCCGAAAAGGACGGGCGCAACCGTTTTTACGGCCCGCGTGAACTGGCGCGGATGACACTGATCCTGCGCGGACGCCGCTTCGGCTTCAGTCTGGAAGAAATCCGCCAGTGGTTGGAAATGTACGAGACGAAGGGCACCGTTCCGCAACTGCGTGCTTGGGTCGAGATGGCCGACCGCCAGGTGGCCGAACTGACCCGCCAGCAGGCGGAACTGGCGGTCACGATCGCGGACCTGCGCGCCCTGCGCGACGAGGCGCAAGGCCTGATCGACAAGGCCACATCCGATCCCCCCCAGAAAACCGGCTGACCCGCGCCGCGCCATGCATACTGGCCCGGCGCGTCTTGCGCCGGGCCGC
>SKKS01000248.1 GCA_007123625.1 Paracoccaceae bacterium | reverse complement strand
TTCTCTTATCTCGAAGGTATCGCTCAACAGGGCTGACGGACTATCTGTCGGGAACCTATATTGATCCTACCAATGCTGGAGCGCAAGCTTACCCTGATGACCTATTGGCATTTGTCTCGCTGCCCCCTGCCCTTTGACCCTGCCGCCGGGGACGAGGCGCGCGCGCTGTTTCCGGACCTGTCGCCCGACCTGGGCGCGCTCATTGCCGGGGCCGCCGGGTGCAGCCCGTACCTCAAGGCGTTGATGACACACGAGGCTGCGTGGTTGCCTTCGGCGCTGGCTGATGATCCGGCCGTGGGCGTCGCCGCAGAGATCGCCGCGCTGGCCGAACCCGAAGATGCACCGCTTGCCCCGCGCCTGCGTCAGGCCAAGCGCCGGGTGGCGCTGCTGGCGGCGCTGGCCGATCTGGGCGGCATCTGGTCGCTGGACCAGCTGACCGGTGCGTTGAGCGATCTGGCCGACTCCGCCACGCAGGCCGCACTGACCGATGCGCTGGCGCATGAAATCCGGCGCGGCAAGCTGCCCGGCACCACCCCCGAGGACGCTGCCACCGGCGCGGGCATGGTGGTGCTGGCCATGGGCAAGATGGGCGCACGCGAGCTGAATTATTCCTCGGACATCGACCTGATCTGCCTGTTCGACGAAACCCGGTTCGATGCTGATGACTATCATGATGCACGCGCCGCCTTCATCCGCGCGACGCGCAAGATGTGCGCGCTGTTGTCGGATCACACCGGCGATGGCTATGTGTTCCGCACCGACCTGCGGCTGCGCCCCGACCCTTCGGTCACGCCCGTGTGCCTGTCGATGGAAGCCGCCGAGCGGTACTACGAAAGCCTTGGCCGGACGTGGGAGCGCGCGGCCTATATCAAGGCACGCCCCTGCGCGGGCGATCTGGCCGCCGGGCAACGGTTTCTGGAAACGCTTGTGCCATTTGTGTGGCGCAAGCATCTGGATTTCGCCGCCATCCAGGATGCGCATGACATGCGCCTGCGCATCCGCGCGCACAAGGGCTTGGGCGGCGCTCTGGTACTCGAAGGGCACAACGTCAAGCTGGGCCGGGGCGGCATCCGCGAGATCGAGTTCTTCACCCAGACGCGACAGATCATCGCCGGCGGGCGCGACCCCGAGTTGCGGTCCCCGCGCACCGAGAACGCGCTTGCCGCGCTGGCGGCCAAGGGCTGGATTCCGTCAGACATCAGTACCGAACTGGCCGAAAACTATCGCCATCATCGCGAAGTCGAACACCGCCTGCAGATGATCCAGGACGCCCAGACCCAGGTGCTCCCGGGCAACCCCGAAGGGTTCGACCGGCTGGCACGCTTCATGGGCGCGCAGGACACCGCCGCGTGGCGCGATGGCGTTGTGGCCCGCTTCTCGCGTGTGCACGAGCTGACCGAAGGATTCTTCGCCCCCACCACCGACTCAGCACCTGAACCCGAGCTGTCGGAAAGTACGCGCAAGATCGTTGCCGGTTGGCCCGCCTATGCCGCGCTGCGCTCGGACCGTGCGCAACACATTTTCGAGCGCTTGCGGCCCGAGTTGCTGCGCCGCCTGCACAAGTCCGCCCACCCCGACGAGGCGCTGATTCAATTCGACCGCTTTCTGGGCGCCCTGCCCGCTGGTGTGCAGTTGCTGTCATTGTTCGAAGCGAATCCAACCCTGATCGACCTGATCGTGGACATCTGCGCTACCGCGCCCCGGCTGGCGGCCTATCTGTCGCGCAACTCGGGGGTGCTGGATGCAGTGATCGGCGGCGACTTCTTCGCGCCCTGGCCCGGCACATCCGCGCTGACGAAAGCGCTGTCAGACCGACTGTCGGGGATCGATGACTACGAGCGCAAGCTTGATGGCGCGCGCATCTGGGCGCGGGAATGGCATTTTCGCATCGGCGTGCACCATCTGCGCGGGCTGATCGACGCCTTCGAGGCCGGCAGCCAGTACGCGCAACTGGCCGAAGCCGCGCTGGCCGCGCTCTGGCCCGCGGTCGTGGATGAATTCGCGCGCAAATACGGCGCGCCACCGGGGCGCGGCGCAGTGGTTCTGGGCATGGGGTCGCTGGGGGCGGCGCGGCTGAATGCGGCGTCGGATCTGGACCTGATCGTGATCTATGACCCGGCGGGGGTCGAAGCCTCGGACGGGCGCCGCCCGTTGCCCGCGCGCACCTACTATGCGCGGCTGACGCAGGCGTTCGTGACCGCCCTTTCGGCGCCAATGGCCGAGGGGCGGCTGTATGAGGTGGACATGCGGCTGCGCCCCTCGGGGCGGCAGGGACCGGTGGCCACGGCGCTCGAATCCTTTCGCAATTACCAGCAGACCGAAGCCTGGACATGGGAGCATCTGGCGCTCACCCGGGCGCGACGGGTCGCAGGCTGCACCGAACTGGGCGCCGAGGTCGAAGCCTTTCGCCGCGCGTTGCTGCCCGAGAAGGGGCGCGCGGCCAAGGTGCGCACTGATGTGGCCGACATGCGCGCACGCCTGGCCGAGGCCAAGCCCGGCGACGGACGATGGAACGCAAAGGACGGACCGGGCCGCATTCAGGACATCGAGCTTGCCGCCCAGACCTGCGCGCTGCTGGCAGGCAGTCATGCGCATCGCGTCGAAGCGCAGCTTCTCGCCGGACGCCGCGCGGGCGTGCTGGACGCATCGGCCGAAGCTGCGCTTCTGAATGCTTATCGCCTTTGCTGGCGGGTGCAGTGTTCCGGGCGGCTTCTGGCCGATCGCATCGGCGCGATGGATGCGCTTGGCGAGGGCGGGCGCGCGCTGATCCTGCGCGAAACCGGCTTTACGTCCCTCGACGCGCTTGCGGAAGCGCTGGCGGAACGCTGCGCCGCTGCGGCAAAGGTGGTCGCGGAACTTCTGGACAGCACCGACTGAGTGATGCAAGCGTTTGGCGGATAACAATCCCGATGCAGAAAGCAAACGCCATGGACCTGAGCGCTGCAGACCCCAAGGGCCTGATCCGCGAAAGCTACCGGATCGACGGTATCAGCGACGCCGAATGCCGGTCGATCCTGATCGACTGGGCACTCAGCCTGCAGGGCGACATCGATCAGGCCCGGGCGATTTCGCATCTTCTGGACCACTACGGTGCGGCTGATCCGGACCACCCGATGACTGCTTTGCTGCGAGCAGGGACCGCTGCCGGGTCGGCGCAGGCGTCGCGCCGGGGCGGGCGGGCCGCGCGTGTGGGCGGGCGTTCGGCATAATCCACGCGGCAGCATTGCGCACGCGGCGCGATAGCTCGCCACACGTCTCAGGCGCGGTTTGCCACCACACCCTGCGACCTCAGCCCGGCCCGTTTTCCGGGCGGCGCAGGCGGTAGACCCCTTCGGGAAGGTCCAGCGCCGCGCCCAGATCGCGCAATTGCGCAAGCGACAGGGTAATCTTCTGCATCCGGTCCTGGCGGGGGTCGTATTGCTCGACCGTCACGCAATCCTCGAAGGCGTTGATCACCACATCCTCCTGCAGCGGGACACCCTTGTCGGTGCCCTCGTCCACAAGAGTGATCACGGTGGCGTCAAAGTCGTGCTCGATCGTGAACATGGCGCGGGTTCCCTGCGTTTGACCTGACCAATTGCATCGTATTGCTCCCGCCCTGCCCGGTCGCCGGTGTTTTCAGCGAAAGAGCAAAAACGCCCGGCCCACGGCAGCGCCCTGCCCGGCGCCCTTCGCGCCGGGCCGCGCCCGCGGGGTGGGTGGGTAGGTGGGTGGG
>SKKS01000394.1 GCA_007123625.1 Paracoccaceae bacterium | reverse complement strand
TTGGCGCGGGGTATACCTATACCAACGCAATCATCACCGCCGGGCCGGGCGATGGCCAGCGGATCGGACGGGTGCCGCGCCATGACCTGAGCCTGAGCCTGGATGCGCGCTTTGCCGAGCGCTGGCGCGCGCATGGCAACCTGCATTTCGTGTCGGACCGGCTGGACCGGAACGGGGCGATGCCGATGCCGTCCTATGCGGTGGTCAACACCTCGGTCAGCTTTGAAATCGACGCGATGACCGACCTGACGCTGCGCATCGACAACCTGTTCAACCGTCAGTACCAGACCGTGGCAACCTATGGCACCTCGGACCGGGCGGTCTATCTTGGGCTGGCGCGGCGGTTCTGAGCTGATCGCGGCGGCGCTGGCCCTTTCCCTCGGGGTCGGCGGCGCAGCGATGGCGGGGCCACCCGAAAGGGTGGTCTCGATCAACCTGTGCACGGACCAGTTCGCGCTGTTGCTGGCGGCGCCCGGGCAACTGGTGTCCGTGACCCATGTCGCCGCCGATCCACGCGTGTCCGCGATGGCGGCGGCGGCAGAGGGGCTGCAGCTGAACCGCGCGCACGCCGAAGAGGTCCACGCGCTGGCACCCGATCTGGTGCTCGCGGGGCCGTGGACCTCGGGGTACACGGTCGCGCTGCTGCGGCGGCTGGGGATCGCGGTTGCGGTGATCCCCGATGTGCGCGGACTGGACGATGTGCCAGAGGCGTTGCGCGCGACCGGCGCCGCGCTTGGGCGCGACGCTGCGGCCACGGCGATGGCAGACACCTATGCCGCCGACCTGGCCGCCCTGCGCACCGCGGCGGACGCGGGCCGGCAGCCGCGTGCCGCCATCCACAATCCCAACAACTACACCTCAGGCGCCGGGTCGATGGCGGACCAGATCCTGACATTGGCCGGGCTGGCCAATGTCGCCGCTGAAGTGGGCATCGAAGGGGGCGGCTGGCTGGCGCTGGAAAGCATGGTGATGCTGGCGCCCGATCTGGTGATCAGCGCGGAACCGTACCCCGGCGCCTCGCGCGCCGAAGAGGTGCTGCGCCACCCTGCGGCGCAGGCGCTGGCCGGACCGGGGCGCCGCGCGGCATTGGCCGACAGCGACTGGGTCTGCGGAACGCCCCATGTGCTGCGCGCCGCCACGCGCCTGCGCGACGCTACCGCGACGGCCGCGCCATGAGGGATCATCCCGTCCTGATGTCTGTGCTGCTGGCACTGGTTATAGCGCTCTTCGCGGCCTCGTTGCTGGTCGGCCCGGCAGGGATCGCGCCGATGCAGGCACTGAGCGCGCTGTTGCGCGGCGACGGCACCGCCGAGGCGCTGGTGATGCGCGAAATCCGCCTGCCGCGCGCGCTGCTGGCGGTGATGATCGGGGCCTCGCTGGGACTGGCGGGCGCGGCGATGCAGGGATACCTGCGCAACCCGCTGGCGGAACCGGGTCTGATCGGGGTGTCAGGCTCGGCCGCGCTGGGCGCCGTGATCGCGTTGCAGACAGGCCTTGCCGCCAGCTTCGCGCTGGGCCTGCCGCTGGCGGCACTGACGGGGGCGGCGCTGGCGGTGGGGCTGCTTCTGGCGCTGGCGGGACCGCGCGGCGGGTCGCTGACTCTGATCCTGGCCGGGATCGCCGTGTCGGCGCTGGCGGGCGCGCTGACGGCGTTGGTGCTGAACCTGTCACCCAATCCGTTTGCGGCGGCGGAAATCGTGTTCTGGATGATGGGATCGCTGGTGGACCGCTCGATGACGCATGTCTGGCTGGCGCTACCGCTGATGGCAGTCGGCTGGGTGCTGCTGGCGGGGCTGGGGCGGGGGCTGGATGCGCTGACGCTGGGCGAGGATGCGGCCGAAACGCTGGGCATTCCGCTGGGGCGGCTGCGGTTGATGCTGGTGGCGGGCACGGCTTGCGTCGTGGGCGCGGGCACCGCCGTTGCGGGCGCCATCGGCTTCGTGGGACTGGTGGTGCCGCATATCCTGCGCCCCTTCGTCGGCGCACGACCCTCGGCGTTGCTGCCGGCGTCGGCGCTGGGGGGCGCGGTGATGCTGCTGGCGGCGGATGTGGCGGTGCGGCTGGTGCTGCCAGACCGCGACCTCAAGCTGGGCGTGGTCACGGCGCTGGTGGGCGCGCCGCTGTTCCTGCACCTGATCTATCGCACGCGGGCGGAGGGGTTGTGATGCTGACGCTCCGCTCCCTTTCAGTTGCGCGCGGGCCTTGCACGGTGCTCGACGACATCACCCTGCACATCAGCGCGGGCGAATTCGTCGGCCTCATCGGTCCCAACGGCGCGGGTAAGACCACGCTGATGCGCGCGGCTCTTGGGCTGCTGCCGCATGGCGGGCAGTCGTCGCTGGCCGCGCTGCCTGCGCAGACCCGCGCCCGCGCCGTGGCCTGGATGCCGCAGGCGCGCGAAATCGCCTGGCCGGTAAGCGTGGAAACCCTGATCGCGCTGGGCCGCCTGCCGCATCTGGCCACCGGCGCGCGCCCTGCCCCGGTCGACCGAGCGGCCATCGACGCGGCGATTGCCGGCATGGGGCTTGAGGGGTTTCGCACCCGCGCGGCCAACCAGCTTTCGGGGGGCGAACAGGCGCGGGTCCTGATCGCGCGCGTGCTGGCGCAGGACACACCACTTATTCTGGCCGATGAACCCGCCGCCGGGCTGGACCCGGCGCACCAGATCACGCTGATGCAGGCCTTCGCCGCCGAGGCCGCGCGCGGGCGCAGCGTGGTGGCCTCGCTCCACGATCTGGGACTGGCGGCGCGCCATTGCACGCGGATCATCGCGCTGCACCGGGGCCGGATCGCTGCCGACGGCCCGCCCGCCCAGGTGCTGAACGCCGCACTACTGGCCGAGGTGTTCCACATCACCGCATGGGTGGCCAATACCCCTTACGGCCCCGTCTGCCAACCGCTCGAGGTGCTGGGATGAGGTGCTTTCCCCCCGAGCGCATCATCTGCCTGACCGAAGAAACGGTCGAAACGCTCTATCTGCTGGGCGAAGACGCGCGGATCGTCGGCGTGACGGGCTATGCCGTGCGCCCCGCCCGTGTCCGGCGCGAAAAGCCGCGCGTAGGCGCCTTCACCTCGGCCGATCTTCCGAAGATCCTTGCCCTGAAGCCCGATCTGGTGCTGACCTTCTCGGACCTGCAGGCGGAAATCGCGGCGGGGCTGATCCGCGCTGGAATCGCCGTGCACGCCTTCAACCAGCGCGACATTGCCGGGATTCTGGCGATGATCCGCACGCTGGGGGCGCTGGTGGGCGCAAACGCGCGCGCCGAAGCGCTGGCAGCGGGATACGAAGCGCGGCTGGCCGACGTCGCGGCGGCGGCGCCCGCGCACCGCCCCTCGGTCTGGTTCGAGGAATGGGACGACCCGCTTATCTCGGGCATCGGCTGGGTGTCGGAACTGGTCGCGGTGGCGGGCGGGCGCGATGTCTTCGCTCACCTGGCGGCGGAGAAATCCGCCCGCGACCGGATCGTGGCGCCCGACACCGTGGCGGCGGCGGCGCCCGAGGTAATTCTTGCGTCCTGGTGCGGCAAGAAGGTCCGCCCCGAGCGGATCGCGACCCGGCCCGGCTGGGAGCGTCTTCCGGCGGTGCGCGCAGGGCGCATCCACGAAATCAAGTCGCCGCTGATCCTGCAGCCCGGGCCTGCGGCGCTCACCGACGGGCTTGACGCGATCCGGGCGGCACTGGCAGGGGGGGCGCAATGACACAGGGGACGCAGGAC